>USQV01000022.1 GCA_900556965.1 uncultured Clostridium sp. | reverse complement strand
GTATCATCTGTTTCGTTCATAATAAAAGATGTACTGCTGAAGGACGCCGGAAAAGCCCTGATAGCGGGAAAAGTGTTCTTTTATAAGAAAGTCATAATAGCGGGCCTTCGGAAGCCCGGCGGGTATATGGCTTTTTGGAGCGTATTCCCGGTCAAGGATCTTTTTTATCCATGTATCGACCGGGAAGGCATCGATATGGTGCAGCCCGAAAAGGCAGATGCAGTTTGCAACCTTTTCCCCGATCCCGTAAAAGCCGGTCAGATAGTTCATCGCCTCCGGGTAGGACAGGGAGGGGAGAAGCGCAAGATCAAGCCTGCCCTCGCAGGCGTCCTTACAGACCCGGTGGATATATTTGGCACGGTATCCAAGCTTTAAGTCGAGAAGCTCCTCAAGAGAGGCCTGTGAGAGCTGTGTGGGCGTCGGGAACGCATAGACAGTGCCTGACGGCTCTCCGGCAGGCGTAAGGGGCGTTCCATAGCGGCGGCTAAGGATTTCTACAAGATTTCGGATCGCCGGTATGGTTTTCTGCTGGGAGATAATGAAGGTGATGATCATTTCCCACGGATCCTGCCGCAGGATCCGGATCCCCCGCCCAAATTCTCCGGCCTCCTTCAGATAGAGGTCAAAGGCGTCGATCGAGGCGAGGATCGCGGCATAATCGGTATCCATATCAAAATAATTTCTCCAGAACGGAAGCTCACTTTCCGGGCAGAAAAATTCCACCGAGTCCTTTTTCTGCCGGGCCTTTACAAATTTTGTGCTGCTGATGATGGTATAGGTATGCTCCGAATCCGGACATGGTATCATGCGAAAGCATTGTCCGGAGCCGGCGATCTGCCCCAGATCAAAGCAGGAGGCGGAAACAGGGATCCAGTGTGTCTTTTGCATCGTATTCCTGTCCCGGATTAAAGCTCTGCCTTTTTATTTGCCTTGGCCTGAAATTTTTCGTTCTGGATGATGAAACGCTCATGACGTCCTTCGCCGATCTTTCCCTTTTCGTCATAGGCAGTCACATGGAATACAAGGCGGCGTCCGTCGATCTCTGTAAGCTCACTTTCACACCATACCTTCATTCCAAAGGGGGTCGGAGCGTCATGAGTGATATTTAAAAGAGTTCCGACGGTTCCGCAGCCATCCTCCAGGTGGGGTACAACGCTTTTCCATGCTGTCTTTTCCATAAGAGCGGTCATTGCCGGTGTTGCAAATACATCGAGAGTACCGCTGCCTAAAGTTTTCGCAGAATTCACTTCTGATACAATTGTTTCTTCTTTTCCTTTAATACCTATAGTAAGCATATTTTATTCCTCCATTTCGAATACATTATAAAATACTTCGATGGGAATTGCAAGACAGCCTTAAAGCATGATATACTGGGAATATCTTTCATGAGCAAGTAGCGAAGCGGATTGCGAATGTCCGCTTTACCCAAAACGGGATAGATATACGAAAGGGGAGATCTTTGTGAAACATCCAGTAGAAGATATTGAATATGCGGAGTATCTGTTTGACCGGTTTTACAGTATAGGAAGTACAGAAAACGGAGGCGTCACAAGGCTGGGATATACGGAGACCGAGGATCAGATGCATAAGGCTTTTGTGGAGCTCGGAGAGGAAAAGGGCTATAAGAGCTATACGGATGAGGTCGGAAACACCTATCTTTATGACGAGAGCTGCAAGGAGGACGAGGACGGAGAGTATTATCTGGTCGCATCTCATCTCGATTCCGTAGTGGAAGGCGGACGTTATGACGGGGTGAGCGGTATTATAGCTGGGCTTTTGATCTTAAACTGGGCAAAGCAGGACGGGATCCGGCTTCCCCTTCATGTGGGAGCCATGCGCTGTGAGGAATCCAGTAATTTCGGGCGCTGCACCATCGGCAGCGGCCTGATCACAAAGGAAGTTTATAAGCATGACATTGGAGAGGCGGTAAACCGGGAAGGCATCACTCTGCGGGAGGTCTTTAAGGAGCGCGGCTATCATTTAGAGCCCAAGAGGATCCAGGGCGTAAAAGAGTATATCGAGCTTCACATCGAACAGGGAAAGGTGCTGGAGGAATATGAGGATGCTGTCGGGATCGTTCAGACCATAGCAGGGCCGAGGCGTTTCCTGATCCACATCAAAGGAAACGCAGAGCATTCCGGAGCAACCCCTATGGGAATGAGGACAGATGCACTGTGCGCTGCGGCTGAGCTTATCCTTGAGGTGGAGGAGATCGGTAAGTCAGAGTCCATCTATCAGTCTGTGGCAACAGTCGGAACGGTAAAGGTCGCTCCGAACGCCCTGAATGTGATCCCGGGCGAGGTGACCTTAGGAGTAGACATGCGTGGAATCGATTCCGGAAGTCTGGACAGAATGGAAACAAGATTGAAATCAGCCTGCAAAAAGATATGCGATAAGCGGAAGGTAAAATATTACCGGGAAAAGACATCGGACATCCCGCCGATCAATATGTCTGCAGAGCTGCAGCAGAAGCTTTTAGCCGCAGCGAAGAAGCTGAGGATCCCGCACCGCTCTATGATCAGCGGCGCAGGCCATGATGCCATGTCATTTGCCAATATCTGTGAGTCAGCTATGGTATTTATCCCATGCGCGAAGGGAATCAGCCATAACAAAAAAGAATTTACCACGATCGAGTCGATCTGTGACGGCTCCAGAGTCATATATGAACACTTTAAGGAGGAAATAAAGGAATGATTCTTATCAAAGACGGGCGGATCATTGATCCGAAAAGAGGGATCGATGATGTTCTTGACATTGTGATCGATGAGGGAAAGATCAAAAAGATCGGAAAATATCAAAGAGGCGAGGAATATGACAGAATCATCGAGGCAAAGGGACTTGTGGTTGCCCCGGGACTTATCGATGTCCATGTCCATTTCCGTGATCCGGGCCTTACATACAAGGAGGATATCCAGACAGGCGCTGCCGCAGCGAAAAAAGGCGGCTTTACAACCGTTGTCACTATGGCAAATACAAAGCCCCCGGTGGACAGCGTGGAAACAGTAAAATATGTGCTGGAGGAAGGGAAAAAGACAGGGATCCATGTACTCCCGGCAGCCTGTGTATCCGTAGGGATGAAGGGACAGGAGCTGACGGATATGGATGCGTTAAAGGAGGCCGGAGCGGTCGGATTTACCGATGACGGGATTCCGCTTATGGATCAGAAGCTGGTACAGCAGGCAATGATAAAGGCGCGGGAGCTTAATGTGCCCTTGAGCTTTCATGAGGAGGATCCTGCATTTATTTCAGAAAACGGGATCAATGCGGGAGAATATGCAAAGAGACTGGGTATTACCGGTTCTCCGGCACTGGCTGAGGACGCGCTGGTGGCAAGAGACTGCATGATCGCCCTCCATACGGGAGCAGCAGTGAATATCCAGCATATCAGCTCTGCCAATTCGGTAAAGATGGTAAAACTGGCGAAAGAGCTCGGAGCGAATGTGACGGCTGAGGTAACACCGCACCATTTCTCTCTGGATGAGAGAGCTATTCCGGAATATGGCTCCATGGCAAAGATGAATCCGCCCCTCAGAACCGTTGAGGACAGATATGGAATTATAGAGGGGATCAAGGACGGAACGATCGACATGATCGCTACCGACCATGCCCCTCACAGTGCGGAAGAAAAGGCAATCGAGCCGATGTGGAAGGCCCCCAGCGGCATTATCGGTCTTGAGACTTCACTGGCT
Organism: uncultured Clostridium sp.; assembly: GCA_900556965.1. The sequence goes on along the minus strand of USQV01000022.1, from coordinate 5,085 downwards.
CTTGCAGTCACAAAGCTGGTTCGTAAGGGACATCTGACCATGGTGCAGCTTATGGAAAAGATGAGCTTAAATCCGGCCAGACTGTACCACTTTGACAAGGGATATATCGATGAGGGAGCAGATGCCGATCTGGTGATCTTTGATGAAAACGAGAGCTGGGTCGTAACAAAGGATGAGATCGCATCAAAATCCTGCAATACTCCGTTTATCGGCGCTACACTCTATGGACGCGTTAAATTTACGATCTGTAACGGAAACGTGGTCTATGAGGATAGAAGATAGGAAGATCAACAGACAACGAAAGGGATTGTTTCAGAATGAAAAAATATGAGATCCTGCTTTTTGATGTGGATGGGACACTGTTAGATTTTGATAAGGCAGAGGAAAAAGGCATCGAAAAGCTCCTGCTCCATTTTCAGGTTCCCGCAACAGAGGAAAACAGAAAGAAATATCACGATGTAAACAAGCGGTACTGGGAGATGCTGGAACGCGGAGAAATTACCAGAGATCAGGTATTAAGCCTCCGTTTTGAGGAGTATTTCGGTGATTTCGGGATCAAGGTTGACGGAGCTGAGGTCGACAAGTTATATCGGGGCTCTTTAAATGAAAGCACCTATCTTATTGCGGGAGCGATCGAGCTTTTAGAGCAGCTGAAGGATCGATATAAGCTGTATATCATCACGAACGGCGTGGCGGCTACTCAGTATAAAAGACTCAGTGCCTCCGGTCTTGACAAATATTTCAGAGGGATATATGTGTCAGAGGAGGCAGGAAGCCAGAAGCCCCAGAATTCGTTCTTTGAATACTGCTTTGAAAAGATGGGACGCCGGGATGTGGAAAACATGCTGGTGATCGGAGATTCCCTGACCTCCGACATACGCGGAGGAAACAATGCAGGGATCGATACGCTGTGGTTCAATCCTCATAAGCAGGAGAATACAGCCGGTGTTCAGATCGATTATGAGGCAGCCACGCTGCATGAGATCGGGGATATGCTGAGACGGATATCAGAGTGAAAATAAAAAAATACAGCCGCTCCACGATATTTAGATCGTTGAAGCGGCTGTTCCTTTTTATATAGATCGAGATAAGATCAGATATTATAACTGCGGGCCTGCAGCAACCAGTGCCTTACCAGCCTCGTTGCCCTCGTACTTGGAGAAGTTCTTAACGAATCTTCCTGCAAGATCTTTTGCCTTTGTCTCCCATTCGGAAGCATCTGCGTATGTATCACGCGGATCAAGGATAGCAGGATCTACGCCCGGAAGCGCTGTCGGAACCTCAAAGTTGAAGTACGGGATCTTCTTTGTCGGAGCATTTAAGATATCGCCGCTTAAGATTGCATCGATGATACCACGGGTATCCTTGATGGAGATACGCTTGCCTGTTCCGTTCCAGCCTGTATTTACAAGGTAAGCCTTAGCGCCGCTCTCTTTCATTCTCTTAACGAGCTCTTCGCCGTATTTTGTCGGATGAAGCTCAAGGAATGCCTGTCCGAAGCATGCGGAGAAGGTTGGTGTCGGCTCTGTGATTCCACGCTCTGTTCCTGCAAGCTTAGCAGTGAAACCGGACAGGAAGTAGTACTGTGTCTGCTCCGGAGTCAGAACGGATACCGGCGGAAGTACGCCGAATGCGTCTGCGGACAGGAAGATAACGTTCTTTGCAGCCGGTGCAGAAGATACCGGACGAACGATATTTTCAATATGTGTGATCGGGTAGGATACACGAGTGTTCTCGGTTACGCTCTTATCAGCGAAATCGATCTTGCCTTCTGCATCCAGAGTTACGTTCTCAAGGAGAGCGTTGCGTCTGATCGCATTGTAGATATCCGGCTCGGATTCCTTATCAAGGTTGATAACCTTTGCGTAGCAGCCGCCCTCGAAGTTGAATACACCATTGTCATCCCAGCCGTGCTCGTCATCACCGATGAGAAGACGCTTCGGGTCTGTAGACAGAGTTGTTTTTCCTGTTCCGGAAAGACCAAAGAAGATAGCTGTGTTCTTTCCTTCCTTATCTGTGTTTGCAGAGCAGTGCATGGAAGCGATGCCCTTTAACGGCAGATAGTAGTTCATCATGGAGAACATACCCTTCTTCATTTCTCCGCCATACCATGTGTTGATGATTACCTGCTCACGGCTTGTAATGTTGAATACAACAGCTGTTTCGGAGTTTAAGCCCAGTTCCTTGTAGTTCTCAACCTTTGCCTTGGAAGCGTTGTAAACAACGAAATCCGGCTCGAAGTTCTTAAGTTCTTCCTCAGTCGGAACGATGAACATGTTCTTAACGAAATGAGCCTGCCAAGCTACTTCCATAATGAAACGGATAGCCATACGTGTGTCCTTGTTGGCACCGCAGAAAGCATCAACAACGAAGATTCTCTTGTTGGAGAGCTCGTTCTGTGCAATCTTCTTAACTGCTTCCCATGTTTCCTGAGAAGCCGGGTGGTTGTCGTTCTTATACTCATCGGAAGTCCACCATACGGTATCCTTGGAGTTTTCATCCATAACGATGAATTTGTCTTTTGGAGAACGACCTGTATAGATACCTGTCATTACGTTTACTGCGCCGAGTTCACTTACCTGGCCTTTTTCGTAGCCCTCAAGCTCCGGCTTTGTCTCCTCCTCGAAAAGCATTTCGTAGGAAGGGTTGTAAACAACCTCTGTAGTTCCGGTAATACCGTACTTGCTTAAATCAATCTTTGCCATTTCGCATTAAACCTCGTTTCCTCACTTAATAGTTCAGGTGTAAGAATTTAGACCAGACATACTGGTTCATACTACTAATTATACATGATAAATAAATTAAATCAACCCGAATTATATAAATTCTGCACAATTGATAAATTATTAACGAACAGGGTGAAAAAAGTAAGGTGATTCTATTGACAACCCCGGAAAAAGCCTATATAATGATGCTTTCCTAGTAAATATTGTCTATTTCAAAGGGGTGGGTTATTAATGAATAAGAACACAACGGATATTACATTATCAGCTTACTTTAATGACATTGTAATTGGATACTATGAGGACGAAAATTTAGTAAAGCAGTTTGGAAGACAGCTTGGCTTTGATGTGGATATGGATATGTTTATGGCAGTTTCCTTCCAGTATCCGTCTGATATGAATGTCAAGTTTGAAGACAGAGAAAAACTGACACATGCGGCAGAGGCCGTGATCGAGCTCTCCGATATCAATAAGAAAATCGGCGGAAAGCAGATCATTACCTGCGATTCCGGTGTCTGCGTGATCCTCATCACACACGATAAGGTAGAAATGAGAAAGATCCTTGATGAGGTTAAGGATACGGCACTGAAGGAAGTAGAAGGGATCGAGTCCGAGAGGAAGATCCGTGTCGGGATCGGAACCATCGAAGGCGGTATCGCCGGGATCAAGCATACCTACAGCAATGCACAGGATGCAGTCAAGGCCGGAGAAATCTTCAAGAAGGACCGCGTGATCTTAGAATATATGGGAATGGAAATTTACAGCAGCATCAATCAGATGGTGGTAAATTTCGGAGACCGTCTGACCAGAACAGTATTAAAGCAGCTGGGTGAGACAGAAAAGCGGGTTCTCTCCAAGTATTATAAGTGTAAAGAAGATATCAGCCTTACCGCAAGTCAGCTCGGTATGACAGAGGAAGAAGTAAAGAACAGTCTGACACAGGTAAAGATCAATACCGGTCTGGATGTAAACGATACCGAGGACAACTTCAAGCTCCACTTTATCACGATTGCTAAGAAGGTGCTTGAGAACGATGAGCGGATCAAGAGAAACCGTTAATCGGGAATAAAGTAAAGCAATAAAATAAAGCATAAAATAAAGCAATAAAAAGTCCAGCTTTTCCGGTTATGAACCGAGAAGACTGGACTTTTTTGCTCTATATAGGGAAATTCCTGTTATACCGTTTATTGTTTAGCCGCAATCTGTCTTGCCACATATACACCGCTGGCCGAGGCATGAGACAGGGAATGGGTAATTCCGCTGCCGTCACCGATGATATAAAGGCCCTCGTGGCGGGTCATAAGATTGTGATCCAGCTCCACTTCCATATTGTAGAATTTTACCTCAACGCCATACAGCAATGTGTCATCATTTGCGGTACCCGGTGCGATCTTATCTAAGGCATAGATCATTTCAATAATGCCGTCTAACAAACGTTTCGGAAGGACAAGGCTTAAGTCACCGGCCGCCGCATTTAAGGTTGGAACCGTAAAGGATTCGCTGATTCTTTCTTCTGTGCTTCTGCGTCCTCGGATCAGGTCTCCGAAGCGCTGGACGATCACCCCGCCGCCCAGCATGTTGCTTAATCTTGCGATACTCTCTCCATAGCCATTGGAATCCTTAAAGGGCTCGGAAAAATGTTTTGCCACCAACAGGGCAAAATTTGTATTATTTGTCTGCTTCGCAGGATCCTCATAGCTATGGCCGTTAACGGTAACAATACCATTCGTATTTTCATTTACGACTTCACCTTTGGGATTCATACAGAAGGTTCGCACCAGATCTTCATACTTTGAGGTACGATACACGATCTTGCTCTCGTATAGTTCATCGGTCAGATGAGCAAAGATTCCCGCGGGAAGCTCCACACGCACTCCGATATCCACACGGTTTGAGTTCGTAGGGATATCCAGATCACGACATACCTTTTCCATCCATTTACTTCCGCTTCTTCCGGCAGAAATAACACATTCCCTTCCCTCATAATAAGAAGCTTCATGATAGATCCGATATCCGGAATCCAGCTTTTCTACCTTATCAATGAAGCAATCGAAATGAAAATCAACCTTTTCCTTCAGGTGGTCATACAAATGCTCCAAAACAATATAGTTGATATCTGTTCCCAGATGGCGAACAGAAGCATCCAATAGATGCAGGCCATTTTGCATGCAGCTGGTTTTCAGGCTTGATCCGGCTGTTGTGTATAATTTCGTTCCCTCTCCGCCAAAAGCAAGGTTGATCTTATCAACGTATTTCATCAACTCTAATGCGGATTTTTTCCCGATATACTCAAAAAGCGTTCCGCCAAAATCATTGGTAATATTATATTTACCATCAGAAAATGCTCCTGCTCCCCCGAAGC
>USQV01000021.1 GCA_900556965.1 uncultured Clostridium sp. | reverse complement strand
CTTTTGCCACGACATAAAGTCACACTCCGGATTGCCCTCACATCCGTAGAATTTTCTTCCCTTCTTAGTTTTTCTGATAATGACTTCTTTTCCGCATTTCGGACACGGGATACCGGTCTTCTCCAGATATGGCTTTGTATTTTTACATTCCGGAAAGCCGGGGCAGGCAAGGAATTTTCCATGAGGGCCGTATTTGATGACCATCCGCCTTCCGCAGAGCTCACAGATCTCATCGGATTCTTCATCGGCGATGTGTACGGTCTCCAGTGTGGCCTTCGCCTCATTGACTGCTTCCATAAGATCCGGATAAAAGTTCCGAACGACGGTCTTCCAATCGGTATGTCCCTCTCCCACGCTGTCCAGAAGATATTCCAGATTGGCCGTAAAGGTAATATCGACGATACTGGGGAAGCACTGCTTCATGATCCGGTTGACCACCTCTCCCAGCTCTGTAACGTATAAGTTTTTGTTCTCTTTTGTTATATATCTTCTTGCGAGGATCGTGGTGATCGTCGGGGCATACGTACTCGGACGACCGATCCCCTGTTCCTCCATGACCTTGACAAGAGAGGCTTCGGTATAATGGGCAGGCGGCTGCGTAAAATGCTGGGCGCCGGAAAGCTCTGAAAGCTCCAGCTCCTCACCCTTTTGCAGACCTTCCAGCTTCTGGCTCTTTTCTTCCTTTTCGTCCGCCTCCATATATACAGACATAAAGCCGTCAAACTTGATCCTTGACGCAGACATCGTAAACTCGTTTCCGCCTGCATCGATCTTAACGGATGAGGTTTCATAGACCGCATTCGACATACGGCTGGCCGCAAAGCGCTTCCAGATAAGCTGATATAAGCGGAACTGATCTCTCGAGAGGGATTCCTTGACCTTCACCGGAGTAAGCTCAATATTGGTAGGGCGGATCGCCTCGTGGGCATCCTGGATCTTTGCGCCCGCCTTCTTTTCATTATCCCGGTTGAGAACGTACCTGCTTCCGTATTGTTCTTCAATAAACTTTCTTGCTGTTTCATCTGCTTCTTCCGCAATACGCGTGGAATCTGTACGGAGATATGTGATAAGACCGATGGTACCGTGTCCCTTTACATCAACACCCTCATACAGCTGCTGGGCCAGACGCATGGTCTTCTGGGTGGAAAAATTCAGCGCCTTGGAGGCCTCCTGCTGCAGCGTACTGGTCGTAAACGGAAGCGGCGGCTTTTTCATCCTCTCTCCGCTCTTTACATCTGAAACAATATATTTCTGACCCTCAAGGGAAGCTTCGATCTTTTCCAGTTCCTCTCTGCTGCGGATCTCTGTTTTTCCGTCTGCTGTTTTGTGGAATTTGGCTGCTGCCGGTTTTTTCACTCCCGGAAGCTTTAAAAGGGCATCCAGACTCCAGTATTCCTCCGGGATAAACGATGCGATTTCATCCTCCCTGTCGCAGATCATCCGCAATGCCACAGACTGAACGCGCCCCGCACTTAAGCCCCTCTTTACCTTTTCCCAGAGGATCGGGCTGATGCTGTAGCCTACCATACGATCTAAGATCCTTCGTGCCTGCTGGGCATCAACAAGATCCATATCAATATCTCTCGGAGCCTTTAGCGAAGCCTTGACGGCATTTTTGGTGATCTCGTTAAAGCTGATCCTGTAAACCTTTTTATCCTTGACCTCATCGAGCTTAAGGGCTTTCATCAGATGCCATGAAATGGCTTCTCCTTCACGGTCAGGGTCAGTTGCCAGATAGATCTTATCTGCCTTTTTGACCTCTTTTCTCAGCTTGGCAAGGATATCGCCCTTGCCGCGGATCGTAATATATTTTGGCTCATAGTCGTGCTCTACATCAATACCGAGCTGGCTTTTCGGCAAATCGCGTACATGTCCGCCCGAAGCATCCACCTCGTAATTTGTTCCTAAAAATTTCTTTATTGTTTTTACCTTTGCAGGAGATTCTACGATAACAAGACTATTCGCCATTATATAACCTCACAACTTTCTGTAATAATATTGATTCCCGTTTCCGTGGATGACTCCGGCCAGCTCCAGCTTCAAGAGGATCTCCATAGCTTCTCTGACCGGAAGCTCACACTTTAAAACAATTTCCTCAAGATGTCTGGGCCGCGAATCTAAGCAACTATACACCAATTTTTCATTCTTGGCAAGCCTCTTTTCGTATATTTTACCAACAATCGGCTTTTCTTCATACTTAATTCCAAAAATGTCCAGTATCTCCCGAGGCCCAAGACAAAGTGAGGCTCCCATCTGCAGCAGACGGTTACAGCCCACACTGAGTCCGTCTGTGATCCTGCCGGGAACAGCAAATACCTCCTTTCCCTGTTCGAGAGCATAATCTGCAGTCAGGAGGGAACCGCTTTTTTCTTTTGCCTCCACGACGATCACCGCATCGGAAATCCCGCTTATGATCCTATTTCTCATGATGAAGTTTCCCGGGATTGGTTTTGTACCCGGAATAAACTCTGTCATCAGGCCTCCCTTTTCTGCCATCTCCGAAAACAGCCTGAAATTTTCCTTCGGATAACAGATATTGATCCCACAGCCTAATATCCCAAATGTACCTCCGCCTCCTTCTCCGGCTTCTAAAGCACCCGTATGGGCTGCTCCGTCTACACCGACAGCCAGTCCGCTGATGATCTGGACTCCGTGCTCAGCCAGTTCCTTTGCAAGCCCTCTTGCCGTATCTTTTCCATATTCGCTGCAGCCTCTTGCCCCGACGATCGCCACCGACGGCACAGTATCCTCCGGCAGCCGTCCTCTGACAAATAACCCCGCCGGGCAGTCACGAAACGGCTTAAGCCGCTTCGGATAATCCGCATCCTGAAAAGTGATAAAACGGATCTTCCGCTTTTCCAGTTCTTCAAATTCCCGCCTGAGCTCCGTTTCTATTCTCTTTGTTTCCAAAATGGCCTTCACTTGGGCCTCCTTAAGGATCCCGGAGGCCGTAAGGGTCTTCTCTCCCGCCATCCAGCTCTCCCGAAAGCTTTCAAACCGGTCATAAAGCTTATGCAGCCCTACTGCGCCCAGTCCTTTTGTATTCATTAATAAATAAAGATATTCCTTTTCTGTCATACGCTTTTCCCATTACACTCCGATTCATGATCTATTGTCACTCTGTTATCCTGTCTGTTATCTCTTTATCCGTTATTCCAGTATTTTTCTCTTACTCTCACGTATGTGATCGCTTCGCTCAGGTCTGTCATCGTGATGGCTTCACGTCCTTCCATATCGGCAGTCGTTCTTGCGATCTTAAGGATCTTATCGTACATTCGGGCGGAAAGCTTAAAGTCCTGAAAGGAGTGCTTTAAAAACGTGGCTTCTTCCGTTCCCAGTATACAGAATTTTCTTACCAGACTGCCGCTCATCTGTGCATTGCAGCGGATCGGATATCCCTTAAACCGCTCTGTCTGTATCCTTCTGGCTTCCTCGACCCGTTTTCTTATGGTGGCTGAATCCTCATTTTTCCCAAAGGAGCTGATCTCCTCATAGCTTACCGGCGCAGCCTCCACACAAATATCGATGCGATCCAGCAGGGGGCGTGAAACCTTCCCCAGATATGCACGGATCTGGGCATCGGTGCAGGTACATCTGCTGCGGTCAGGATAATGGCCGCAGCGGCACGGATTCATAGCCGCTGCCAGCTGAAAATCAGCCGGATATTGATAGCTTCCCATCACTCTGGATACGGTAACGCATCGCTCCTCTAACGGCTGGCGCAGTGCCTCCAAAGAGGCTCTCGCCATTTCGGGAAGCTCATCCAGAAACAATACCCCTCCGGTAGCCAGAGAGATCTCCCCCGGTCTCGGACGATTTCCTCCGCCGATCAAGGTCTGAACCGTTACGGAATGGTGGGGAGCACGAAACGGCCGTGCTGTGATAAGCGGCTGTTTTTCATTTAACAGATGGCAGACGCTGTATATCTTTGATATCTCGATACATTCCTCTAATTCCAATGACGGCAGGATGGTCGGAAGACGTTTGGCTGCCATAGTCTTTCCCGAACCGGCCGGCCCGATCATCAGAATATTGTGCATACCGGAGGCTGCCACTTCTGCCGCACGTTTTAAGACCTGCTGACCATTGATCTCCGAAAAATCCATTCCATACCGATTTTCGATCAGTTCCCGCTGCTGGGGATTTTTTCTTTGAAAAGGCTGTATCGAAAGCTTTCCCTGTATAATATCGATAAACATTTTCAGATCTGTTACCCCGATGAGCCGGATCCCCTCAATCACGGATGCCTCATGGAGATTCTCCTGCGGCAAAAACATCTGCTTCATGCCTGCGCTTTTCGCAGCCTCGGTGAGAGATAAAATTCCGGGAATCCCCTTCACCTTTCCGTCCAGTCCTAATTCTCCGACCAGCACGCTCCCGTCACAGCCCGTCTCAGGTATAAATCCGTAAGCAGCTAAGATCGCCGCTGCGATGGCCAGATCAAAGCCCGTTCCTTCCTTTCTGAGATCTGCCGGTGACAGGTTGATCGTGACCTTTTTGGGCGGAAGGGAAAGCTTCAGATTCCGGATCGCTGTCCTGACTCTGTCCTGTGCCTCCCGCACTTCAGAAGCCAGATATCCCACCAGAGAATACCCGGGCAGTCCGTCACTTACATCAGCCTCCACAGCCACGTTTTTCGCCTCCATGCCATGGAGACATATGCTGTTGATTTTACTGAACAAAAAGACTCCTTTCCAACATTTTCAAGATGTTTTTGCTTTGCTGATTTTTCAGAATTGTTTTTGACAGGTGATTATTCACCAGAGTTGATCGTATAGATTTTGTTAAGAATATTTAGAAAGATGGTATTTCGCCCGCAGCCGTGAAGATACTGAATCGATGTGAATGTCGATCTTATGGGCAGACTGACGCGCCGGTCAGCCCTGTCAGTCTGCCTCTTTTAATGATTGTTTTCGTGTTCCTCGATCCACTCCAGAATATCCCCCGATACCTGTTCGCGGTTGAGTTCGTTTAAGAGTTCATGTCTTGCGTCCTCGTAAAAGCCGATGGAGAGATCCTCCACTCCTGCCTGATCGTAGCGGTCATAGAACCGCCGCACACCTTTTGTCTCCTCTCCCACCGGATCTTTGCTTCCGGAGAGGATCAGGATCGGGAGGTCGGTGCGCATTTTCCCTGCTTTTTCCAGTTTTGAGGTCTTTAAGATCACCTCGAAGAAATCCCGGTACGCGCCCGCAGTGAAAATAAAGTTCGTCAGCGGGTCATCCCCGAAGGCGCGGTCTCTCTTTTCATCCCTGGACAGCCAGTCGTAAGGCGTCTTTGTCGGCTTGAATTTCCGGTTATAGTTTCCAAGGGACAGGTTGTAGAGCATTTTGCTCCTGTATCTCGTCCCTTTCCTCTTACAGACAGAGTCCGCCAACATATATCCGAACCGCACCTCAGCGTCCTTCGGCGCTCCTGTCCCCAGCAGGATCACTCCGTCGATCCCATTCTCGTATACTGTAAGATATCTTCTCGCGAAAAATGACCCCATACTGTGTCCCAGAAGAAAGATCGGAACTCCCGGATATTTTCTTTGGGCGTGTACCGTCACACGGCGCATATCACGGATCACGGAGACAGCGCCTGCTTGGTCACCAAAATATCCCCGGTCTTCCTCCGCCGCTGCTGTTTTTCCGTGACCCAGATGGTCGTTTCCAAGGACATAAATCCCGTGCCCCGCAAGGAATTCCGCAAATTCACGATATCTCCCCACATGTTCCATCATTCCGTGGGCGATCTGGACAATGGCTTTCACCTCACCGTCAGGAATCCACTCCACACAGTGAAGATTCGCCAGACCGCTGCTGGATGGGATATAAAGTTCATGGATCTCCATTATTCCCGCCTCCTGTGTTTTAAATACTTAGCAATAGTATAACACGCAAATAAGGTTTTCCATAGGAAACGTCTGTTAAAATTTCATAAACTTTACATAAAAAGGCACTCTCGCACCCGCAGGGATCTTCTGACTTCTGATTTTCTGATCAGTCTTTCTTCATCAGCTTCACCATAACGGCCTTCTGCGCGTGCAGACGATTCTCGGCCTCGTTGAAGATCTCATCTGCATGTTCCTCGAAGACTTCCTCGGTGATCTCCTGTCCGCGGTATGCCGGGAGACAGTGCTGAACCATAGCGCCCGCATTGGCGGCTACGAGGAGCTGTCTGTTGATCTGGTAGTCCTTGAAGATTTTCTTTCTCTCCTCCTTCTCCGCTTCCTCTCCCATCGAAGTCCATGTATCCGTGATCAGAATATCCGCACCGGATGCCGCCATAAACGGATCTGTCTCCAAGGCAAACTTATCGCCGTAGCCCTTCGTGAACTCAAGGACAGCCCCGTCCGGCTTGTATCCGTCCGGTGTCGCAACCGCCACGTTCATTCCGACCTTTAAGCCGCCGACGATCAGGGAGTTTGCCATATTGTTGCCGTCGCCGATGAAGCACATTTTAAGTCTGGAGAAGCTTCCGAACTTCTCACGGATCGTCATGAGATCCGCAAGGACCTGACACGGATGGCAGAAATCCGTCAGACCGTTGATGACCGGGATGGAGCCGAATTTTGCGAGATCCCGTTCCTTCAGTCCATGCATCATTGCGCCGATTGCCCCATGCCGCCCGCAGGCGCTGGGACATACAAAAAGCTGGATACTCTGGGGAGCCAGCATTCCGATCCTCACAACACCCCAGTCTCCATGCCCCGGTGAGGAATAATGCAGCGTGTTCTCGAAACAGCATTTCATAGGCCGGTCACCTCCAGTACTTTTTTCGCGAGGCCGCGGTAACAGTCCGCCATTTTGCTGTCCGGGCAGGCTTCGATCACGGTCTTCCCCTGATTTTCCGCTTCCTGCACTGCGCCGTCCCTTGGAACAATGTAAATGACTTCCGTGTTGTTCTCCTTTGCCGCTTTCGCCACAAGAACGTCCTCATCCTCCACATTCCTGGAATTATGAATGTAGCCGCCGAGTTTCGCGTATCCGCGTTTTCCGAAATTTTTTATGGCATGGGAGATATTATCCGCCGCGAAGGGCGCCATCATTTCTCCCGATGTGACGATCAGGACGTCGTCCGCATATCCGCCTCGAATCGGCATTGCGAAGCCTCCGCAAACGACATCACCCAGGACATCGTAAAAGACGATATCTGGTTCAAATACATTGTAAGCATCTAGCTACTCAAGCTTTTCAAAGGCTGTGATGATTCCTCTTCCCGCACAGCCAATTCCCGGTGTCGGTCCGCCGGATTCTACGCACACAATATCACGGTATCCCTTAAACGCAATGTCATTCAGAGTGACCTCATCGTCCTTCTCCCTGATCTGATCGAGTACCGTCGGGATCTTTCTGCCGCCCATCAGGTTCTTCGTTGAATCCGCCTTCGGGTCGCAGCCGATCTGCATTACTTTTCTGCATTACTTTTAAGCCCATCTCTGCCAGAGCCGCCGAGAGATTTGATGTGGTCGTCGACTTTCCGATTCCGCCCTTTCCATAGATTGCTATTTTTTTCATTTGTTCTGTCCCTTCCTGTCATAAAGCATTTGCGCGGCAGCTGTTCTTCTCACCACAGCCTCTCTTTTACGCGTATAAGATCTGTTCCAGTTCATCCGGTTTCAGCAGGCATATCTCACTGCCGCGCAAAGCAATAAGTCCCTGTTTTGTCAACCCCGCAAGCTCCCTAAAAAGGGAAGCGCGGCTGATTCCGAGGATCGATGCCAGTTCATCCCTGGAAACGTTCTTTCCGAAGCGTCCGCCTCTTTTGGGTTCTTCCAACAGGTACTGCACCAGCTTCTTCTTTCCGGACTGCATGGTCAGGAATTCGATCCGCCGGATCAAAAACTGCATTTTCCGGTTACAGAATCTGGCATACCGAAGTGCCAGCTCACTGTTTTTCTCCATGACCGACAAAAACCGACTCTTCGGCATTGTTGCCAATGTGGTATCCGTACGGCACCGGAATACTGTCGGAAATTCTGTGTTTGTTAAGAGATTTACCACCCCGAAACAGTCTCCCCTTTCCAATTGAGAGAGCAGGATCTCCCTCCCATCAAGGGAGATGCTGTAAACGTCCATACTGCCCTCCATGACAAGACCGATGATCTCCTCATTTTTCTGTCTGTCGCTCACGATCTGACCTTTATGACAATATTTCACATTCATACCAGAAACCGACAGATTGCAGCCGCCAAGCAAAGGGGATGCCTCGACAGCCGCCTTTATCTCTTCTTCTCTTATCATATGTCTCTCCTATGATCTGTCGTTAGTTAGTCGATTCTAACTAGAATGGTATCACAACAACAATTATTTTACAAGCCCAAAATATACCCCCGCCAGTCTCATTTGATACTGACGAAAATTCCCCGGCTCTGCTATGCTTTTTACATATTGTGACACGTTCTGTTCATTCAGAACAGACAAAGGAGTTGTAATGCCAAAGCATGTATTTTTATTTTCCGGATCATCTGCAGTTGGAAAAACATCCATCCTGCGGTATCTGATCCCTTTCTTAGAAAAAAGAGGAATGCGGACAGCCATCTGTAAAATCGACTGCCTGTCCTCCAACGATGAATCTGTATATAAGAATCTCAATATCCCCACAGTAACAGGACTCAGCCGGGATATCTGCCCGGACCATTTTCTCGTATCAAATCTCCCAGAGCTCTGGGACTGGTGTGACAGCCTCGGGCGGGACTGCCTTCTTATCGAGACAGCCGGGCTCTGCCACCGTTGCTCTCCTGCGACAGAACTCTGTACCGCGGGATGTGTCCTGGACTGCACCGCCAGCAGCCACTCCCCGGAGCGCCTTGGTCCCATGGTCTCTGGCGCTGATTTCATTGTTCTCACAAAGATCGATATGGTCTCCCAGGCGGAGCTTGAGATCATCGAATGGCAGCTAAAAAAATTAAATCCGGGTGCCAGAATTTTCCCTGCGGACGGTCTCGCCGGATACGGGACAGAATTTTTAGGGAGCTGGCTTTTGGAACGGCCGGAAATTGAATCCCTGAAGGAAGACCGGCTCCGCC
>USQV01000020.1 GCA_900556965.1 uncultured Clostridium sp. | reverse complement strand
CCCCGTCGATCATTGAGATGAACATCAATGACACGCCGGCGATCACTCTGGCTGTCAACAACGACCGGGTGGATAATCTTCAGGACTATGTCAACAATGATATCGTACCGGAATTAGAGAAGCTCACTACGGTAGCAAGCATCGGCGTCAGCGGCGGTCAGTCAAACTATGTCAAGGTCGAGCTGATCCCGGAAAAGCTGGAACAGTACCATCTTGGGATGAGCGCGATCGCCCAGATGATCGGATCCGCAGATTATGCAATGCCGCTGGGGGATACAAAGGTAGGAAACAAAAAGCTTTCGGTATCCTCCGGTGCTGATTTTGACAGCATTGAGCGTTTAAAGAAGATCCCCATTACTCTCGGAAAGGGAAACATGATCTATCTGGAGGATGTGGCAAATGTCCATCTGGCGCTGGAGGAACAGAGCAGTATCGGACGCTATAACGGAAAAGATACGATTGCTCTTTCCATTAAAAAGAACAACGATGCCAGCTATTCCGAGCTGACAAAGGATGTGACAAAGATTACGGATTCCCTCAAGGCGGAGGATCCCGATCTGGATATTGTTGTAGTCAACGATTACAGCGACAGTATCGACAGCTCCTTACAGAGCGTATTTAAGACGATGGTCATGGCGGTCATCGTATCCATGGCTATCATCTGGCTGTTCTTTGGAGATGTAAAGGCCTCTCTGATCGTCGGTACCTCGATCCCGGTCTCCATCCTGGCAGCCCTGATCTTAATGAAGGCATTGGGCTTTACTCTGAATGTCATCACGCTTTCCAGCCTAGTTCTGGGTGTCGGCATGATGGTCGACAACTCGATCACGGTTTTGGAGAGCTGCTTTAGAAGCAATAAGGGCGGCGGTTTCGTGGAAGGAAGGAATGCGGCGCTGGAGGGCACAGGAACGATCTATCAGTCGATCCTCGGCGGTACAGCGACTACCTGTGTCGTATTTATCCCGTTAGCTCTGTTAAAGGGAATGAGCGGACAGATGTTTAAGCCGCTGGGATATACGATTATTTTCTGCATGATCGCTTCCTTAGTTTCTGCTATCACACTGGTTCCGTTATGCTATACCTATTACAGACCGAAGGAAAAGACAGAAAACCCGGCTTCTAAAATTATGAGAAGCCTTCAGAACGGTTATCGCTCCCTGATGAGAAAGCTTTTAAAGCATAAAGCACTCGTTATGCTTTCTTCCGTTGTGATGCTGATCCTTTCCTTTGTTATGGCTGGTCAGCTGGGCATGGAGCTGATGGTGGCAGGTGAGGCAAACACGATCGGGATTACGATCGAGACCCAGCCGGGACTTACGGTAGACAGGGTTGATGATGTTTTAAGAAAAGCAGAGGAGTATATCGTCAAGGATCCGGATCTCGACTCCTATATGCTCTCTTACGGCAGCACAGGTCTTTCCATGAGCGGTGGAAGCGGAGGCGGAGCCAGCATTACCGCATATTTAAAGAAGGATCGTGCAAGAAAGACCGGAGAGATCTTAAAGGAATGGAAGCGGGAATTCCAGACCTGGAGCGGCTGCAGCATCAGTCTGGAGGAGCAGAACGATACCATGTCTTCCTCCATGATGGCCAGTTCGGCAGACTCGGCGGAATATATTCTTGTAAGTACAGACTATGATAAGTTAAAGACTACTTCAGACCAGATCGTAGAAAAGCTGCAGGCACGGCCGGAGATCACGCATGTGCATTCCTCTCTGGAAAACAATGCACCGGTAGTCAAGGTATCGGTTGATCCGGTCAAGGCAGCGGCAGAGGGACTTACTCCGGTTCAGGTGTCCGGTCAGATCTACTCTATGCTGAGCGGAACGAAAGCCACTACCTTGAATGTGAATGGGGACGATGTGGATGTCAGAGTGGAGTACCCGGATGACCGGTTTGAAACGATCGATCAGCTTCAGGCCATCGTTCTCCCGACAGCAGGCGGAAATGTAGCGCTCAGGGATATTGCCCAGATCGGCTTTAAGGACAGCCCGCAGACCATCACAAAGAGTGATAAACAGTATCAGGTAACGATAAGCGGCACGCTTACAGATCTCGCGGACAGCACGACGAAGGATAAGCTTGAGGCAGAGATCATTGCCCCGTATCTGAATACAACGATCAACACAAAGCAGAATACGATGGATGAGATGATGGGTGAGGAGTTCGGAGCTCTTGGTAAGGCCATCGCCACAGCGGTGTTCCTCGTATTTGTAGTTATGGCGGCACAGTTTGAATCTCCGAAATTCTCCCTGATGGTCATGACAACGATCCCCTTTGCCCTGATCGGTTCCTTTGGATTTTTATGGCTGGCAGACAGCCCGATCAGTATGGTCAGTCTTCTGGGCTTCCTGATCTTAGTCGGAACCGTCGTAAATAACGGTATCCTGTATGTGGATACGGTAAACCAGTACCGGGTCGATATGGATCTGGATAATGCCCTGATCGAGGCCGGAGCGACCCGTATGCGTCCGATCTTTATGACGACACTGACAACGATCGTGGCGATGATCCCGATGGCTTTGGCTTACGGTGATTCGGGAAAGATGATGCAGGGACTTGCCCTTGTTGATGTAGGCGGTCTCGTGGCATCCACCGCACTTTGCCTTCTTGTACTCCCGATCTACTATAAGCTTATGAATAAAGGGAAAAAGACGGAAAACGATTACGATTGATCTATAGAAGGGACGGAACAGAAAGGAGGAAGATGCGGTGAGATATCATAGACAATGGAAAAAAACAGGGGTATTGCTTGCGGCAGCGGCAGTTATTTGCAGCGGTAGTCTCTTATCTGGAAACGGTTCTCTTACCGCCTTTGCCAAGACTCAGCAAAAAAGCTTCCTTACAGAATATGATGAGGCAGCGCTGGAGAGCTTTAAGGACAATACGCTGGAGTATTGGGAGATCCCGGGGCTGATACAGGAATATAATCCGGAGTTTAAGAGCAGGCAGGCTTCTTTTGAGTATGCTCCGGATAGCTCGATAGGACTTACGAAGGAACAGCTCCTTTCCATCGCTGCCGGGCTCCGCACAGAGGCAGAGGAGCTTAAGAAGACGGCTGAGGAGGATAAAGACGGTCTGAGCAAAAAGGAATATGATAATTCCCTTGCAAACGTGAGAGTACTGAAGGCGAAGGCACAGGAGCTGGAGGATGCGGCGAAGGGCAGATCTGCTTCCGGTGCCGCCTCCATCCGCAGCATGCGGCTTCTCAAGGAGCAGCTGATAAAAGAAGCCAGAGAACAGATGAAAAATACAAAGCTGCTGGAAAAGGAGGAGGAGATTGCCCGCAATGGGGTCAGGATCGCAGAGCTTTCCTTAAACAGTGCAAAACTTAAGAAGGAGCTGGGGCTTTACGCTAAGGAGCAGGAGCTGGATGCAAAACGCTCGCTTGATTCTGCGAAAGCGGCAGAGGCATCGGCTGCTTCTGCTTATCAGGATGCCAGACAATCCCTGATCCTGCTTTGCGGCTGGAGCTATGATGCAAAGCCTGTGATCGGGGATATCCCAAAACCGGACACCTCCGTAATATCCGGCTTTAACCCGGAAACAGATGCGGCAAAGGCCATTGAAAATAATATGTGCATTTTCGATACGAGGATGACAGCCTCTGTCCAGCAGGGCGGGGCCGACGCCAAGGCGAGAACGTTAAAGACCCAGGAGAATGAGGTCCGCAGTAAGCTGTCGTTCCTGTATCAGAGCGTTCTTCAGAAAAAGGCAGCCTACGATGCGGCAGAAATCAAATTTGATGTAAACCGCTCGGAAAAAGAGGCCGCAGAGAGAAAAAATGCTCTGGGCATGCTGAGTGAGGCAGAGTATCTGCAGGCGGAGAATGACTGGCTTCTTGCCAATAAGACGATGGATCAGGCTGTGTATGAGCTGACGTCAGCCATAGAAGAATATGAATGGGCGCTGAAAGGACTTTTGCAGCTGGATACAACGGTACAGACATCACAGACATCGATGCAGTAAATGCTCCAAAGGAGGGAGAAACGTGAAGAAAATGAAAAAAAACATGATCCCGGCGATCATTGCGATATCGATGGCGCTTGGCATTCCGGCGTATGGGGAGGAATTTGTACCGGGCCCCGGAAGGCCCTATGATGATGCCACCATGGAAAAGCTTCAGGACAATGTTCTGGAATATGACGAGATCGGAAAGCTGGTGGAAACATATAATACCACATTAAAAAATCTGAAGCAGTCCTATTCCGATAAAAAGGATTCCTATAAGGATATCAATAAGCTGCAGGATCAGATCCTCCAAAGCTCCGCGTCGCTGGCGGATACGGCGAATACTCTGGCAGGCACGGCCGCCATGTTTGAAGGAAGTCTCGGCTATCAGGCCTTTGTGACACCCGGAACCTATGGCGAGATGGTGTATTCTTCGGAGATCCTGTCATCAAAGGCAGAGCAGGTGGCGTTGTCAGCAGATTCCTTATCAGCAGTCACACCGGATATGCTGCGGATCAAAATGGTGGATTCCACAAGAGCATCCCTGATCTTTGGAGCCCAGAGCGCAGTGATCGGCTTAGAGCAGCTGGGGCTTCAAAAGGAATCACTGGAGGATTCTATCCGGCTTCTGGAGGCAGTCCTTAAATCGACAGAAGGCCGGGAGGCACTGGGACTGGCAACAGCCAATGACGTAAAGAATGCCAGACAGAATCTGGATTCCGTTAAGGCGAACCGGATCACACTGGAGGCAAATGAGACAAAGATCCGCCAGGGAATATGCACCCTTCTCGGATGGGAGTATAATGCGGATCCGACGATAAACAAGGTTCCGTCGTCAGAGCTTTCCCGGATTGACGGAATGGATCCGGAAAAGGATAAGGAGGCGGCAGTCGCGGCCAATTACACGCTCCGCTACAATCAATTAGATTATGAACAAAAGACAGAGGGCTCTGTAGAAAAGGAAAATCTGGGGCGCACCATAGAAAGCCAGACCGCTTCGATCGGTGCATCTCTTGTAAACCTTTATAACAGTGTTTTACAGAAACGGAATGAGTATGAGACGGCGCAGGCTGCTTTTTCCCTTGAACAGGAGAAGATGGAGGCAGCAGACAGAAAGCTTCAGGTGGGTACTATCGGACAGCTGGAGTATCTTCAGCAGAAAAATGCGTACACAACAAAGAAGATCGCAGTCAAAACGGCAGATCTGGCATTATTCCAGGCAGTGGAAACCTATGACTGGGCGGTAAAGGGAAATCTGAGCATTTCATAAAAGACCGGATAAGAGGTCGGCAAATTTAAGCCGGATCTTAAGACGGGGCAGGCAAGCTTCCTGCTCCGTTTTTTTGTCCTCCTTGCTATTTTGTGTATACAGGCGGCGTTTTACAAGGAGTGCACGGAAATCCTCCTCCGGAATCAATGCTTTTAGCTGCTCATGGGAGGAATCCGGAGCGGCAGACCGGATACTGCCGGAATAACAAAGGGATGGATAGAGGACGCACCAGAAATTTTTCCCCGTTCCCTTTCCCAAAAGCACCCGCACCGCATCGTATGTACCGGCGGGAAAGACCATATCGCCATAACGTCGTTCCGGGAAAAAGCAATGCTCAAGACGGATCCGGGAACGGTAAGGAAATTTATGCTCTTTAAGGAAAAGATCGGTTTTCTGTTCCAGAAACGTTCGGTTATCCATAATATAGTTACAGAGATCATCCCGGGAGGCCGTTGCAGGGCCTTCTGTGTTTTTATCAGAGTCTTCTGTGCAGGCTGTGTCAAATTTTTTATAAATTTCATCTAAGAGCATATCTCTGACGAGCAGCTTGATCGCCTGATCGTCGGCAGAATCGCTGTTTGCAAGGACATGAAAGCGCAGGATCTTTGGCGCGATCCGTTCGGCCAGAGCTTCGCCCTTCCTCCTCACACCGCTCATGCAAAGGAGAAAGGCCATAAGGCATGTAAGGAGAGACAGGCAGATATAATAATTCTTTTTCATAAAGCACACCTTCTTTTTCGTATATTTGCTATTTGTAATTATGAACAGTTGTGCTATAATCTAAACCGAATGCGGATCGCAAATATCCGTATGAACGTATTTTGCTGTTAGGAGAGAAAAAAATGAATAAGAAAAATCTGATCACACTCTTTGGCGGGCAGTCTTCCGAGCATGCAGTTTCCTGCATGTCTGTTCAGAATGTTGCCGCCAGTGTAGATAGGGAAAAATATAACCTGATCCTTGTGGGGATCACAGAGGAAGGCCGGTGGTTAAAGGTCGATTCTCTGGAGCAGATAAAAAATGATACATGGCGGGAGAGCAAGACATCGGCAGTAATCTCACCGGATGCAACGGAGAAAGCGCTGCTGCTTTTTCACGGAAACGAAGTGGAAAGGATCCCGGTGGATGTTGTCTTCCCGGTACTTCATGGTCTTTACGGCGAGGACGGAACGGTACAGGGGCTTCTTGAGCTGGCAAAGATCCCTTATGTAGGCTGCGGTGTTCTGGCATCTGCAGTTTCCATGGATAAGCTGTCTACAAAGCTGATCGTCCGGAATCTTGGGATCCGTCAGGCGGCCTATATCCAAGTCTTAAAAAGAGAGCTCACCGATATGGAAGCAGTGGCAGGACGGGTCGAGGAGGCCTTTCCGTACCCGGTATTTATAAAGCCATCCAACGCCGGTTCCTCCAAAGGAGTATCCCGTGCGGATAACCGGGAAGAACTGCTTAAGGGACTTGAGGAGGCGGCCCGCCATGACCGGCGTATCCTTGTGGAGGAGATGATCGTAGGGCATGAGGTCGAGTGCGCTGTCTACGGAGGCGGCACAGAGGAGGTTTTGGCCTCCGGTGTCGGCGAGATCCTAGCCGGAGCAGAATTTTATGATTATGATGCCAAATACTACAGCTCTGAATCCAGAACTGTCGTAGATCCGAAGCTTCCGGGAAACTCCGTCGAGGAGATCCGAGAGGCAGCGGTGAAGATCTTCCGCGCAGTAGACGGATATGGTCTTTCCAGAGTTGATTTCTTTGTAAAGAAGGACGGCGAGGTGGTATTTAATGAGATCAATACCATGCCGGGCTTTACCGCCATCAGCATGTACCCGATGCTCTGGGAGGCAAGAGGGATCGACAAAAAGACACTGATCAACGATCTGATCAGCCATGCATTAAAGCGGTATGCGAGGTAATGCAAAATGGATAAAAATGCACCAATAGGTATTTTTGATTCCGGGATCGGCGGACTCACCGTAGCAAGGGAGATTATGCGGCAGCTTCCGGAGGAGAGGATCGTATATTTTGGAGATACGGCAAGACTTCCTTATGGAAACAAGTCAAGGGAGACCGTGATCCGTTTCTCGGAGCAGATCCTGCGATTTTTAAGAACAAAAGAAGTAAAGGCCATCGTGATCGCCTGTAATACCGCCTCCTCCTATGCATTGGAGGAGCTGAGAAAAGCAGAAGATATTCCGATCATCGGTGTGATCAATGCCGGTGCCCGGGCGGCTGTCTCTGCGACAAAAAACGGGCGGATCGGTGTGATCGGGACGGAAGGTACCGTAAACAGTATGGCCTATGCCACTGTCCTCAAGGAAATGGATCCGGCTGTAAAGGTATTCGGAAAAGCGTGTCCGCTGTTCGTCCCTCTGGTGGAGGAGGGGCTTTTCCACGACACGGTGACAGACGAGATCGCATCCCGATATCTGTCTGTTCTGAAGGAAAAATATATCGATACACTCGTAATGGGCTGTACCCATTATCCGCTGATCCGCTCGACCATTGCCCGGACAATGGGGGACGGTGTAACTCTCGTCAATCCTGCCTATGAGACGGCAGTACAGTTAAAGACGCTGTTTAAGTCGATGGAGATCAGCTGCGATCCGGGCAGAGAGCTTAAGGGCGAAGAAAAGTATCAGTTTTATGTCAGCGATATGGCGGAAAAATTCAGTTCTTTTGCGACCTCTATCCTTCCGGGTGAGGTGAACAATACCGTGCTCATCGATATTGAAAAGTATTAATATGGAAAAGGTTTAAAGGAGTTTCTAATGACAAAGGATGTTCTGGTAAGTGTAAAAGGCACACAGATAATGGAGGATGAGGACGACGTCGTGGAAATCATCACCTCCGGAAGCTGGTATGAAAAGAATGGGAAACAATATCTGACCTATGAGGAATCCATTGAAGAAGGAGCTATACCAACAAAAAACACGGTAAAGGTGTGGCCGGATAAGATTGAAGTAACAAAGCGCGGATTGGTGGAGAGCCAGATGACCTTTGAACTGGGAAAACGGACTAAGGCGAATTACAAGACGCCGATGGGACTGATCGTTCTGGGGCTTACCACCTCAGTGCTTGATATCTGCATCGAGGAGAACGAGATCTCTCTTGCCATTACCTATTCCTTAGAGATGAATGGAGAGTACGTTTCAGACTGCCGTTTGGAGCTTGCTGCAAGAGAAAAGAAAAAAGGGAATCTGCATCTGGCATAGGATCAGGTCAGTATCCGAATAACAGAAGACAAGGGAGGACACAAATAATGGAAAGCTTTTTGGTTGCTGTGAATGCGGTGATCCCGTTTCTGATCTACATTACCTTTGGTTATACAATGAAGATAAAAAAGGTTCTGAGTGAAGAATTTCTTCAAGAGCTGAACCGTGCGGTATTCAAAGTGTTTTTTCCGTTTATGACAT
This sequence comes from uncultured Clostridium sp., assembly GCA_900556965.1. The sequence goes on along the minus strand of USQV01000020.1, from coordinate 1,019 downwards.
TTTACAACATCTATAAGGCAGATGCCAGCACACTTCCAAGCCCGGTCATTATGATCTTTTGCGGCGCCAGCATCCTGATCTTAGAAGTGATCTTGGTTCTGATCGTGCCGCGGATCGTCAAGGAAAACCGCAGGAGAGGGGTTATCATTCAGGCGATCTATCGAAGCAACTTCGTTCTGTTCGGCCTTCCTCTTACGATCTCGGTATTTGGCGAGGAGGCATCCTCTGTAGCGGCCATGGTCATTACCGTCGTGATCACGATCTATAACACGACCTCTGTTGTGATCCTTGAGATGTTTAACGGAGAGGGAAAGACCGATGTAAAAAATATCATCACAAACGTGGCAAAAAACCCGCTTCTTCGCGGCGCTGTTGCCGGTCTTGTGTTTTTCCTTTTGGGGATCAAGCTTCCGGCCTGCGTGCTGAAGCCGATTGCCGCATTCTCCGATATGACCTCCCCATTGGCTCTGTTCATCTTGGGCGGAACGCTCCACTTCAATGCGATCCGGGGAAACCTCAAATATCTCGTGCCTGCATTGTCCTTTAAGCTTATCGTGCTTCCGGCGATCATGCTGCCCATCGGATATATGCTGGGAATTCGCGGTGTAGAGCTGTTCCTCATACTGGCGGTCTATGCGACGCCGGTTGCAACTGCGTCTTATCCGATGGCCCAGAATATGGGCGGAGACGGAGAGCTGGCCGGACAGATGGTGGTCATCAGTACCGTGGCTTCTGTCGGAACCTTGTTTTTATGGATCTTTTTGTTAAATAGTATCGGTGTTATCTAAGTTTCCGGATATTGAACCCTTTGGAGCTTGGTTATAAAAAAGAGCACTGCAGGATCGTCTGTTTCGATGATGATCCTGCGGTGCTCCTTCTTTTGTTAAACGTTAAAATTATTTTGTTTTTTTGCTGTCGGCATTTTCTTTTTTGAAAAAGCTCTTGATCCGAGCTCCGATTGTTTTCTTTTCCGGAAGCGGCGGGATACCTCCGCGGACACTCTTGATGTCTGTTATATA
>USQV01000019.1 GCA_900556965.1 uncultured Clostridium sp. | reverse complement strand
TACAACAAGGTGGGCTGTACGTCATTTTTTATTTAAAAAGTTGTAAAGTGGTGTTTAAAGACTAAAAGTGTGTTTTTTTATAATTATGCAAAAAATTTTGCGCGCCCATCCCTCTTTATATTAAAAAGCAGTTAGAATTCCCCTGAATTTTAACTGCTTTTTAATATGGCACAGATTTTGCTTATTAAATGAGTATAGAATAAATTTTAAGGAGGGAACTATATGCCGCAGACAACAATGGTTCTTAAAAATGCCCGAATCTACACCATGGACGGCCGTGTGGAGGAGGCTGTCGCTATCGCCGGTGATAAGATTGCTAAGGTAGGCTCCAATCAGGAAATTGAATCCTGGCAGGGAGAGAATACCCGGGTAATTGATATGGGCGGACGCACCATCGTTCCAGGTTTCAATGATACCCATACCCACCTTGTGGGCTATGGTAACTCCCTGAGATATGTAAATCTTGAAAACTGTCTCTCTTGCGAAGAAATGTGCGAACGAATCAAAAACTTCATCGAAGAGAAACAGATACCAGAAGGAGAATGGGTATTTGGCCGCGGCTGGAATCAGAACATCTTCCCAGGCGGTGCTTTTCCAACCAAAGAGGATCTGGACAAAGTATCCGATAAGCATCTGATTCTTATTATCCGTACCTGCGGACATGTAGGAATCGCCAATACCATGGCCCTGACGGATGCAAAGGTAACAAAAGAAACATATCTCCCAGGCGGACAGTTTGATAAGGGAGAAGACGGAGAGCCTAATGGTGTTATCCGTGAAGCAGCTCTGGAATGGTTTAAACGCCAGCGCAATCCCGAATCAGCCAGAAAAGAATTAAAACAGGCTATTATCCGCGGCGGCGAAGAAATGCTCCGCTACGGTATAACAACCGTACATACAGAAGACACCTATGATTTAGGATATCCGGGCGACTTTATGGATATTTACCAGGCCTACCAGGAGTTGGCTGCAGATAAAAAGCTTCCGCTCCGCATCTATCAAAAGATTTCTCTTCCAACCGGAAAAGAAGTAGATGAATTCTTAGAGGGCTGTTCTCTGCGTACCGGCATGGGACATGATTTCTATCATATCGGACCGATGAAACAGTGGGCGGACGGAACCATGGGTGCCCGCACAGCCGGTATGAAAGAACCCTATTCCGATGCACCAGGAACCACCGGAATCTACTATTACACCGATGACGAGCTGTATGACAATATCCGCAAAGCTCACTGTGCCGGCATGCAGGTATGCATTCATACCATCGGAGACGGTGCCTTAGAGCAGGTATTAAATGCTTATGAACGCGTTCTGCAGAACTTCCCCAAGGAAAATCACCGTCATCGTCTGGTTCACGGTCAGGTAGGTAATCTGGAACTCTACAAGAGAATTGCTAAACTGGGACTTAATATCAATATTCAGCCGGCATCCACTTCTACCGATATTCCGATTATGGAAGACCGTCTGGGCAGCCGGGCAAAATATTGCCATGCATGGCGCACTTTGACGGATCTGGGTGTCAATTTAAATGCCAGCTCTGATATTCCGGTAGAAACTCCCAATGTATTCTGCGGAATTTATGCAGTTGTTACAAGAAAATGTCTGGATCATCCGGAACTTGCTCCATGGAATCCACATGAAAAAGTAACCGTTATGGAAGCACTTAAATTCTACACCATCAACGGCGCCTATGCTGCTTTTGAAGAAAATATCAAAGGTTCCATCACAGAAGGAAAATTAGCTGATATGGTTATTTTAGACCGTGATCCATGTGCAGTGGATCCGGAAGAACTGCCGAAGGTTCAGGTAGACGCCACCATCTTAGGCGGAGAAATTGTATATCAGAGAAACTAAAAGATCCTCTTTTTAACCGAATCAAGTAAGTCCCCTGCTTTAATTGCGAAAAGCAATAAGCAGTGGGTGGGGACTTGCTTGTATCAGGAGGAGCGCAAGCTCCTTCTGATAAACTGCGGAGCAGTTATTCGGTGTAGAGCCGCGTAGCGAAGCGGATTGCGAATATCCGCTTGACTATTTCTTTTTTATGAGGGCGTCGCCCGACTGCCGGATCTTATAAGATCTGATGGTCGGGCGGCGCTCTTTTTTGCTCTATATAGAACAAAAAATCCCGAACGTGTTTGAGGTGTGCCTCGTTGTTGTAAATAATGACGAAAAAGAAACATTATATAGATATACAAATAATAAACTTGACATATAATCATATATAATGTTATAATACGAATCATCAAATAGCGTGAGCAAAAATCAGCAATTAGCGAAAGGGATGGGAGGAATTTATATGTTTAAGTACATAATCAAAAGACTGCTATATGCGATTCCTGTATTTTTGGGAATAACATTTGCAATCTATCTTCTGATCAATCTGGCGCCGGGCGGCCCGCTTTCTGTTCTGGCATCTTCCGGAGAAATGTCACTGAGCGATCTGGAGGCCCTGAAGATCTCCATGGGACTGGATAAGCCGATCGTGGTGAGATATTTTATATGGCTCGGAGATCTGTTCCGGGGAGATATGGGAGTTTCCTACAGAACGAGTCAGGAGGTAAGCATGATGATCTCCCAGAGAGTGATCCCATCCTTAACTCTGACCGGAACGGGAATCATCGGCGCGGTTCTCATCGGTGTACCCCTTGGTATCATTTCTGCATATAAACAGAATTCGATCTGGGATCACATCAGTACATTTATTGCTTTTATCGGTGCATCCGTTCCGAACTTTTTCCTTAGCCTTTTACTGATCTATATACTGGCAGTAAAGCTGAAGCTGTTCCCCACCAGCGGCATGCAGTCCTCAGGACAGGCCGGAAATATAGCGGACTTTTTAAGACATCTGGCATTGCCGGCCTTTGTATGCGGAATCCAGCCGATCGGAAACTACATCAAGCAGACAAAATCAAGTGTGCTTGAGGTCTTGAATGAGGAGTACATAAAGACAGCAAGATCGAAAGGACTTACCAATACAGTTATCGTTTTAAAGCACGCCTTCCGCAATGCGCTGATCCCGGTCGTAACGACCATCAGCCTTACGATCCCATTCCTGATCGGCGGTGCCGTTGTGACGGAGCAGATCTTTGCATGGCCGGGAATCGGAAGCCTTATGATCACCGCAATCACCGGGCGTGATTATCCGGTCATTATGGGAGTCGCAGTGATGATATGCGGAGTCGTTCTTGTAGCAAACCTGATACTGGATCTTATTTATGCGGCGCTGGATCCGAGAATTAAATTTAAGTAAAGGAGGGGCGTCATGAAAAAAATATTAAGCAATAAATCAGTAAAGAAATTTTTGCACAATAAAAAAGCCATGCTGGGTTTGTTTATTGTTTTGTTCCTTGTTTTGGCGGTGACACTTCTTCCGGTATTTATGGATCTGGATCCCTATACGACAGACAGGGCAGCCGGATTTAATAAGGGCCCGTCAGCCGGACATCTTTTCGGTACAGATGATGTCGGACGTGACCTGTTTGCAAGACTTCTCTACGGCGGCAGGATCTCCCTGTTTGTCGGGATCACCTCAACGATCATTTCTGTTCTTGTCGGTATTCCGCTGGGACTGGTGGCAGGTTACTTCAGAGGTGCGGCAGAATCGATCATCATGCGTACCGCAGACGCATTTATGTCATTCCCGTCTATGGTACTGATCCTTGTTCTTGTGGCAGTTTTTGGCCCGTCTATCCTTACGGTAACGGTCGTGATCGGTGTGCTGGGATGGACGGCGATCGCAAAGCTGATCTACGGAAATGTTCTCTCGATCCGAGAGCAGGAATATATACAGGCGGCAAAGACAGCGGGTATTCCAACAGTTAAGATCCTGTTTTCCGAGGTACTTCCCAATGCGATCCCACCGGTGTGGGCGAATATATCCTTCCGTGTCGCCGGTGCGATCCTGACAGAATCCTCCCTGAGCTTTTTGGGAATGGGCGTACAGACGCCGCAGGCTTCATGGGGAAATATCATCTTTGCAGCCCAGAATCTTCTGGTGCTGACAGCCAGACCGTGGGTATGGCTTCCACCGGGAATCTGTATCATCCTTGTGGTAATCGGATTTAACTTCATCGGTGAGGGAGTGAGAAGTGCTCTGGATCCGAAGACCCGGGAATAGGAAAAGGCAGATAAGCTTCTTGTTCAGTTCCTTCTTAAAAATAGCAGAGGATATTATAAGAAGGGCCGATAGAGATAAAGAAATAAGGAATTATATGAAAGGAGAACGTTATTATGAGAAAGACAACACGACAGATCGCAAGCGTTATGCTTGCAGCAGCTATGGCCTGCAGCCTTCTTTCCGGATGTGGCGGAGGCGCAGACAATAAGACTGCAGAATCTACAGCATCGACCGGAAAAACCACAGAGGAGAGCTCTGCCAAAGCAGAAGATACAAAGGCCGATGCACAGGAAAACACGGACTATTCCGATGATGTCATCGTATACGGCATGACACAGGCATGGGATACGATCAATCCCTATGGCTCCTCTACCGGTTCTATTTATCAGAACCTTGTCTGCGATAAGCTGTATGACCGTCTTGCTTTTATCGAGGAGGCAGGAACCGGCGTAAGCCCGCGCGGAGCAAAGAGCTGGGAAATGGCGGATGAAGGAAAAGCAGTCATCTTCCATCTGGATGAAAATGCAAAATGGCATGATGGTGAGCTGGTTACAGCAAACGACTGGGTATATACAGCACGCCTGATTACAAATCCGAAATTTGATTATGGTTTAAGAAGTGAATTTAATACATGGGCCGGAACAGATGATACCGGTGTTGAGGTTTCCGAGAATTCCGTCGGAATGGAAGCTCTGGATGATTACACCTTAAAGATGACATTAAAGAATGTAATGCCGGCAGAAGACTGGCTGATCCTTCATAACAAGTATTACTACGTTCTTCCGGAGCATCTTTTAAAGGATATCGCACCGGAAAACATGAAAGAGGATGCCTTCTGGAAATCTCCGGTAGGATCCGGACCGTGTACCTTTATTTCTGAGCTTTCCGGAAGTGAATTACAGCTCGGTTCCTTTGCGGATTATCATCTCGGCGCTCCGAAGTGGGGCAAGCTGGTGCTTAAGGTGATCGCTGCTACCAATACGATCACTTCTATCGCTGCCGGTGAGATGGATGGCTTCTTCCAGAACCCGACTGTAGACGATGCTATGGCAGCAAAAGATATGGGAATGAATGTAGAGGAGTCCGAAAACCCGGTAAGTACAGCAATCTTCCTTATCAACAACCAGAATGTACCGGATAAGAGAGTCCGTCAGGCAATGAGCTATGCGATCGATAAGGAGCTGTTAGTTGAGCAGAGCCTTCAGGGACATGGCGTTCCGTCCACCACATGCATTATCCCGGGATCCGAATATGACTGCGGAATCAAGTGGGAGAGAAACGTAGATAAGGCAAAAGAGCTTCTTACAGAGGCAGGCTGGGATTCCGGTAAAGTTCTTCACATGGTCGTAACATCCGCAAGAGAGAGTATGGCAGCCGTTATCCAGCAGAACCTTGCAGAGGCAGGCATCAACATCGAAGTGCAGACAGTAGAGCTTGCAACTATGTTCGCAGGACTTCAGGATGGTACATATGATCTTGGTATCTGCGGTTCCACCGCTATGGGTTATCCGTTATGGATGTCCGGATACTATGACAACAAGAATGCTACATATTGCCAGATTACAGATACAAAGTTTGCAGAGATCCAGGATGCGATCGCATCAGAGACAGATGAAACAAAGAGAAAAGAGCTGATCAATCAGTATCAGGAGCTGCTCTATGATGAAATGCCGTTAGTAATGCTGTATCACGGATATCTGTATAATGTAAAGTCAGATCGCTTCCAGGGCTACAACCCATTCGAGAGCGGTGTAAACAACCAGAAGGTATGGGAATGGTCTGTATCTAAGTAAAAAGATAATTGCAGGAGGGAAAGCAGATGGGAGATAAATTGCTGGAGATAAAAAAGCTGAAAGTCTCTTTTAATGTCGGAAAGAAAAAGCTTACGGCAGTGGAAAATGTAGAATTTTCTCTGGATCAGGGAAAGATCATTGGAATCGTAGGAGAGTCCGGATGTGGAAAAAGTGTGACAGCAACTTCTATTTTACGGCTTGTCCCTCCTGCGGTATGTGTGATAGACGAAAACAGTGAGATCCTGTTTAAAGGAGAAGATCTTACCAAGGCATCTGAGGCACGGATGCGGGAGATCCGCGGAAATGAAATTTCCATGATCTTTCAGGAGCCGATGTCATCGCTGAATCCGGTATACCGGATCGGCGATCAGATGATGGAGATGATCCGTACCCACAATAAAGAAATATCCAAGGCTGACGCCCTGAAGCAATGTGTGGAGATGCTGAAGCGTGTCGGGATCCCTTCACCGGAACAGAGGGTGAAGGAATTTCCGCACCAGCTTTCCGGAGGAATGCGCCAGAGAGTCATGATCGCAATGGCACTCTTATGTAATCCGAAGCTTTTGATCGCGGATGAACCGACAACAGCGCTGGATGTAACGATTCAGGCACAGATCTTAAGAATTATTAAAAAGCTGACGAAGGAATCCAATACCTCGGTTATTCTTATCACCCATGATATGGGCGTTGTGGCAGAGACCGCAGATAACGTTATGGTCATGTACGCAGGAAAATCAGTGGAATACGGAACGGTTGAGGAGATCTTCGATCATCCGATGCATCCGTATACGATCGGACTTTTACGGTCGATCCCTAAGCTTGGAAGCGGACAGGAGGGCCATTTGTATACGATCGAAGGAACGGTTCCGGGGCTGGATGAGATGCCGAAGGGCTGCCGCTTCTGCACAAGATGCGAGCATGCCACAGAGCGCTGCAGACAGGAGGATCCGGGCATGAGACGTGCAGGAGGACATCAGGTACGCTGTTTCCTGTATGGAGAGGAGGGTGAAAAATAATGGAAGCGCCATTACTTGAAATTCGTGATGCAAAGAAATATTTTCCGGTAAAGAAAGTCAGAAATGGAGAGGATATCGTTGTCAAAGCAGTCGACCAGATCGATCTTACGGTTAATCAGGGTGAGATACTGGGGCTGGTAGGAGAATCCGGCTGCGGAAAATCCACACTGGGAAAAACGATCATCAAGCTTCACGAGATCACAGGCGGAAATATCTTTTTCCATGGGGAAGATATCACCCACTATTCAGAAAAACAGATGCGCCCGCTCAGAGAGAAGATCCAGATGATCTTTCAGGACCCTTACGCATCGTTAAATCCTAAAAAGAAGGTTGTTCAGTCTGTCATGGCCCCTTTAAACGTGTCAAAAAAATACACGCAGGAGGAAAAACTTCAGAAAGTCAAAAACATGCTGAAGGAGGTAGGCCTTGATGAGAAGTATCTGGACAAGTATCCTCATGAAATGTCAGGAGGACAGAGACAGAGAGTCGTGATCGCCCGTGCCCTCATCAATGATCCGGAGATCGTGATCTGTGATGAACCTGTTTCTGCATTGGACGTGTCTGTTCGTTCTCAGGTACTGAATCTGTTAAAGGATCTGCAGAAAAAGAGAAATCTTACCTATATTTTTATTTCTCATGACCTTAGTGTGGTAGAATATCTGTGTGACAGAGTCGCAGTTATGTATCTGGGCAGGATCATGGAGCTTGCAGATAAAAAGCCGCTGTTTGAAGCTCCGCTTCATCCCTACACAAAGGCGCTGCTTTCAGCAATCCCGGTTCCGGATATTCATGCCAAAAAGGAAGAAATCATCCTGGAGGGAGAGGTTCCCAGCCCGTTAAACCCGCCCAAGGGATGTCTGTTCAGTACCAGATGTGCTTATGCGACAGAACGATGCCACAAGGAGGCTCCGGCTCTTAAGGAGCTGGTCGATCCTAATGGAAATAAACGGAGTGTTGCCTGCTTTCTTCATCAGTAAGAGCAGCGGGCTTTTCAAACGGAGGATATGGAATTATGGATAAAAAGATCATTCTTGTAACAGGAGCCCTCGGAAAGAATCCGAGAGGAATGTCTGCGATCAGTGTCAATACATCGTATATGAACGCTATTGAGGCAGCGGGCGGCATTCCCCTCGTAATGGGCTGTACGGCACTGGCAGAGCAGTATGCAGAGATTGCAGACGGACTGTTGCTGACAGGCGGAGAGAGCGTTCATCCGGCAAGATATAATGATACCTTTAATAATCTCGCAGGCGGTGATGCGGCCGTTGCTCACAATCTGAAGGCAGGCTGCAACACGGCACGGGATGAGATGGAATTTGCGGTATTTCAGGCTTTTTATAAGAGAAAGAAGCCGATCATGGGGATCTGCCGCGGACATCAGCTGGTCAATGCGGCTTTAGGCGGCCATAACATGCTGAACTTCCCGAGGATCCATCCGGTAGAGCACTCAGAAGGGATCCAGCACAGCATTCTGACAGAGGAAGGCTCTATCTTAAACCGTCTGTACGGAAATAAATTTATGGTAAACAGCTATCATAGAGATTGTGCAGATCAGGCAGGTCCGGGCGTGATCGTGTCAGCGAGATCCGAGGATGGAGTTATCGAGGCGATCGAGCATGAAACACTTCCGATCTTCAGTGTTCAGTTCCACCCGGAGCGTATGCGGGGCGATGAGAAAAACCCGGTCAACGGACCGGACGGAACAAAGCTTTTTGAATACCTGATCAGCCTCTGCTGATAATCTTGTTCTGTTTGTTCCGACCCGTTCACAGCGTATTTTTTCCTTTGTGGCTTGATATTTGTAGTTGTCCATATTAGAATATAGAATGAATTAATAACAGGTATAGCAGAAAGGAGGGGCCGTATGCTGAATCAGGATGTAATGACCCCGTTGTATGTCCAGCTGATGGACGAGGTTGAAAAAGACATCCGGGAGGGAAAATATAAGCCGGGAGATAAGATCATGACTGAGGCGGAGATGGCGAAATTCTATGGCGTCAGCCTGATCACGGTAAGAAAAGCCATCGGTTCACTTATGGAAAAGGGCCTTGTCGTGCGGAGACAGGGAAAAGGAACCTTTGTGACAAAGCCGAAGATTTCCCGGGACATGAAAAAGCTCCAAAGCTTTAGTGAAATGTGTGAACAGATGGGAGCCGTTCCGGGGGCAAAGATGCTGGAGAACCGTCTGGTTAAGGCCGATGAAAAGGTGGCAAAAAGCCTTGGCATCGAAAAAGGCAGCAAAGTGATCTATATATCAAGGCTTCGTTATGCCGATAACGAACCTGTTCAGATCGAACGCAACTATTTCCCGTTAAAGTTCTCGTTTTTACTGGATATAAATTTTGATAATAATTCTCTGTTCGAAATTCTCAGAGAAAAGACAGGCTCAAGCGTAGCCGGTTCTGAGAAAGTGATCGAGCTTTGTCGGGCAACAACGGAGGAAGCGGCACAGCTGGGAGTACGAAAGGGAGACAATCTTTTGTTTGTTCGCAGCACGGCATACGATAAAGCCGGAGAGCCGTTTTATGCCGGGATCCAGCTGATTAACGGAGACAGATTCTCTCTTTATGTATATGAAGGTGGCAATGCTTAGAAATGCGGGTCGTAGGGAAGAAATGGCTGTCGACGGCAGAAAATATTTGCCGGTGCGGCAGCCCTCTGCTGTTCTTCCTTTTTTGAGATATAGCTTGACATTTTCTACGTTTCTGGTATATAATACAGGTGTTCATAAAACTTATGCACGAGTGGCTCAGTGGTGGAGTATCGCCTTGCCAAGGCGAGGGTCGCGG
>USQV01000018.1 GCA_900556965.1 uncultured Clostridium sp. | reverse complement strand
TATACCCCCGCCGCTTGCCGGGGAAATAGCACAGCCGGGGCAGACCGTCAAGGGCAGGCCGCCGTAAAACGGCGGTGCGATGCACCCTTGACAGCCCGCTCCCGGCTGTACGAAAAAACAGGCGGCGACGGGGGATATATACCACCAGAGCCATGATGCGGAGGGCAGGGCCCTCGGGACAAAATGTCTCGAAGTGGTTACTTGTCCTGCTCCATCTTTTTCGGAGCCTTCGCCAGTTCGGGCGGCTGTTTCTCTTTCCACTCGTCCAGCAAAGTCATGATCTGCTCCTTCATTTTGGCGGGAGTGGCCTCCTTGCCAAAATACTTTTCCAGTTCAGCGGTAGAAATAATCACGCCTCGATCCTCCTTTTTCTTTTCTGATAAGATGCCATCAATGACATCACCATTGAGTTTCCCGTCCTTGTCCAGCTCCCGGAGCTTTTTCGCCTGGGCCAGAGAGGGGGATGCCTGTTCTCCGTCAATGGAAACAGCGATCAGCCGCTGGTTTTTGGGGCGGATATAGGAAATCTCCACAGCGGGCATAAAGCCCATTTTTTTATCGTCCACCTTGTCCAGCAGTTCCGGCACAAGGGAGTTCAGCCGCAGATAACGCATGACCTTTTTATAGTTCATGTCGTGCGCCTCGCCCACGATCTCAACGGAGCGTTTTCCAATATCGCCCTCGGCCACATTTTTCAGCCGCCCGCCCTGGTGCTTGATGTCCTCCACTTCCAGTTCCAACAGGGCGGCCAGTTCGCTGGGGAGCGTCTGATCCCTCTGCTTGTTGCTGTCCTTCATGGCCTGTACCGCCTCGTGGTCAGTCATTTCCCGGACGATAAAGGGCATTTCCTCCAGCCCGGCCAGCTCACAACCATGATGGCGGCGATGGCCCGCCACGATCTCATAACCGTTGCCATCCTTTTCCGGGCGGGCAAGACCAGGAACCATTACGCCGTTTGCCTTGATGGACGCTACCGTTTCCTGCATTTTGGCATCGTCCCGCACCTTAAACGGGTGGGGGCGGAATGTGTGGAACGGATGCATTTCGGAAAGTTTCAGATAGACCAGCTTTCCTTCCTCCACAGGACGGGGTGGAGCGGCTGGCTCAGGCGGAGCCTGTTCCGGGGCCGGAGCCGCATTTTCGGGTGGGGCCTTTTCGGGTTCCGGGGCAGCTTTAACCTCCGCAGCCTTTTTCCCACTTCGGGACAATTTGTCTCGCTTAGTCGGCGTGGCCTCGCCGGGGGCCGCCTTATCCGCCTTGGGTGGGCGGCCCTTGCGGGGCTTCGCCGCCTCCTTGCCAGCAGGCTCCGCTTTTTTCTCTTTTGGGGGACGGCCCCGACGGGCCTTTTTAGGTTCATCATCCCCAGCGGTGGGAGGTTCCTCCTGCGTTTTCTCCTCCGGCTCTTTTGCCGCCTCCTCTTTTTCTACCTCGGCCCGGGCTGTCTGCCGCTTTTCATTCATCAGCTCATTGATTTTGTCAAAGGACACCACCACATCACCGGGCTCGGGCTGGGCAGGCCCCTCCTGCTGGGGTGTGGGAGCGGCAGTCTGTTCGGGAGCCGGAGCCTGGGGCCCGTCAACCGTAACAGGAGCGGAAGCCTCCGGGAGCTTCTCCTCACCGGGGCCTGTGTTCAATTTTTCATCTGCCATTCACTAACCTCCTTTTCGTGAAAGTTGCACAATTTTGCTGGTTAAATTTCTGTAATTATTTTTCCGCCTCCTTCCGGTCTATCCACGCAAAAAAGCCGCCCGATTTGAACGCCGGACGGCTTTTTGTGTAATGTGATAGATCAAATATTATTTTTTGTGGTTCGTAGGCTCCGAAAAGCCTTGTATTTACAGCGTTCCTAATAGGAAACAATCATATCTTTCTGTCCAATACGTTGATAGCTTTTATTGATAATTAACTGCTTCGTAACAAAATTAAAATCGCTTGGTGTCAATGCCAGAAGCTCTCCCTCTCTAATTCCAGTCCAATACAATATCTCAAATGCGTAATATGACACAGGTTTGACCTTCATATACTCGATAAATTGCAAAAACTCGTCTTGCGTCCAGAAATGCATTTCTTTAGCATTTTGTCGCCCCATTTTTCCTGCTTGTGCAGATGGATTGACCGGTAACGAATAAAATCTTCTGGCATGGTTAAAAATTGCACTTAATTGATTTTGGATAGTACGCAGATATGTCGGTGAGTATGCATTTCCATCTTCATCTCTGGCGTTCAGCAACTCATTCTGCCATTGGATAATATCCGATGCTTTTATAGATGCTAATGAGCGTGAGCCAAAGTAAGGAATAAGTTTATTATCAATGATATAACGCTTATTCTCCATTGTGCTTTCCCTAATGCGTGGCTTCATATCATTCATATAAATCTCTGCAAATGCCTTAAAACTCATATTCATATCCTTAGACTGCGACTGTAGAAATTCCCTCTCCCATGCCAAAGCCTCTTTCTTTGTCTGAAATCCACGTTTAGTTTTAATCTGCTTGTTCCCCATCCAATCTATGTATCGAATATAGACCTTCCAAGTTCCTCTTTTTGTATCCTTGCTTGCACTCAAAGTTAATCCTCCTAATACCTAATCGTCCAAGTATATATGGCATACATATATATGCGTCTATTTTTTAGACTTGAACTGTCGTCTATTTTTTAGATGAGTGCAGGGTCTATTTTTTAGACGACAACGTTTTTCACTGTTTTCTTGTCGTCTGATTTTTAGATGCCACTCTCGTCTAATTTTTAGACTCGTAAAATTCTTTTATTTGTTTTCCGTTATTTTCTTTGTGGTTGCTTTCTTTTGCTCTTAGCATTTTTACCGATACGTTCATCTGTAAACCAATCTCTCCTTTTGCTATGGTAATTCTTCCATTCCGCACTAAATTCAAACTTCGACGGAGAATATGCATTTGATGCCAATTGTTTTATTAAACCATTATCTATCAATTCTTTTTTCACTTTCAAAAATGTTTGGCGGCTTATAGATGCATCTTTTATTGCATTCTCATACGTGTAAGTGAATACTTTGTTTCCTTTCGCTCTGAACTTCATGTACGTAAATACCCTATAACTATTTGCAGATAAATCCATCACAGCATCCGAATGAAATTGAGTATTAGCAAGTCTGACATAACCGCTTTCTATACCGTTATCCGTTATTGTTTCATAAAACTCAAACTTCCTTATCGTACTCTTTCTAGATTTTCCCATGACCACGTTTCTCCTTGATTATCATATAAAAACGCGGTACAATTTATTAAACGAAATAAATATCCGCACTTTCTAACAGCTCTTCCTTTGCCGAGGGAGGGCTGTTTTATTCTTTAGTCATGCCGTAAATCTTTTTTTCATAATAAGCCTTTGGAATACGTCCGCAAATAGTTGTATAACCTTGCTCTTTCAGTTCTTCATTCCAACCTGCAATCATGCGATACGCAAAAGGTCTGGAAATCTGTAAATCATGCATCACCGTTTCTACTCTCACAAAAAGCTGTTCACTTTTTAATTTTTTCGATGTACTCATTATTCGCAACCTCCATTTTGTTCTCTTTTTTGTTATTTGGTGACCATTTTGTCCCCCTTGTATTCATATTATCTAATGTAACACTTTTTGTCAATCTTTATTGTGCTTAGGTTCTCATTTTGTTCTTGACAATGTATGTACAATGTATTAGAATAAAAAAAATATGATTGGAGATATTATTATGAATGTCAGCGAAAAAATCAGATATTATAGAGAACTCCGTGGGTTGACTCAACAACAGCTTGCGGATTTTTCTGGTATTCCTCTGGGTACACTAAAAAAGTACGAAACAGGTAATAGAAATCCCAAACAAGAACCTTTACAACGCATTGCTGATGCCTTACATATTAGTATCACCTCTTTTCAAGACATTCATTTAGAAACCATTGGAGAAGTTGCACCTTATCTATTTGCTATCTCCAAAGTTGGCAAAGTTCAGTTTCATGGTAACAAAGATGCTGATGGAAAATTTGACCTAAATACTCTGACCATATCTTTTGATTCTCCTGTATTAAAGCATTTTCTAAAGGAATGGGCAGACAGTAAAGTTATCATCGACCATTTAAGAGATGAAGCTCAATTTTCTCCAGATGAAACAACAAAAGCATTTTTACTTAACCGTGCTGATGAAATTGAGCAAGAATTGGAACTCCGAATGGTTGATTCTCAAATGCTCATACAAAGTGCAAAAAAATAAGGAGCCTTATCGGCTCCTCGCTTGTTTATTCGTTGCATTTTCCTCAAACTGCAAGCATTTTGCAAGCACAAAGCCCAGAAACCTTTGATTTATAAGGCTTCTGGGCTTTATTATACTATTCAAACTCAATCGTTGCCGGCGGTTTCCCTGTGCAATCGTAGAGTACACGGTTAACGTGCTTTACTTCATTGACGATTCTGCTGGAGACCTTACCAAGTACATCCCACGGAAGCTCTGCGGCTTCTGCCGTCATAAAGTCGATCGTATTTACCGCTCTTAATGCGATCGCGTAGTCGTAGGTTCTTTCATCGCCCATAACACCAACGGAACGCATGTTAGTAAGGGCCGCAAAATACTGTCCGATTCCTTTGTCCAGTCCGGCCTTTGCGATCTCCTCGCGGTAAATGGCATCGGCCTCCTGTACCATAGCAACCTTCTCAGGTGTTACTTCTCCGATGATACGGATTCCGAGTCCCGGGCCCGGGAACGGCTGACGATACACAAATTTTTCCGGGATTCCTAATTCCAGACCGGCTTTGCGGACTTCATCCTTAAACAGGTCACGGAGCGGTTCGATAATCTCCTTGAAATCAACGTAGTCCGGAAGTCCTCCGACATTATGATGGGATTTGATCACTGCGGACTCACCGCCTAATCCACTCTCAACTACATCCGGGTAGATCGTTCCCTGTACTAAGAAGTCAACAGCACCGATCTTCTTTGCTTCTTCCTCAAATACACGGATAAATTCTTCACCGATGATCTTTCTCTTTCTCTCCGGATCCTCTACACCGGCTAACTTATCGTAAAAACGCTGCTGTGCGTTTACACGGATGAAATTCAGGTTGTAGGAGCCATTCGGTCCAAATACTTCTTCAACCTCGTCTCCCTCATTTTTACGAAGAAGGCCATGGTCAACAAAAACGCAGGTAAGCTGGTCACCGACAGCTCTTGACAGCATAACAGCCGCAACGGAAGAATCCACTCCGCCTGATAATGCACAGAGAACCTTTCCGTTTCCGACCTTTTCCCGGAGTGCCTTGATGCTGTTTTCAACGAATGCATCCATCTTCCATGTTCCTGCACATCCGCAGACTTCATACATGAAGTTGTGGAGCATCTTGATACCTTCCTTTGTATGGAGAACCTCAGGATGGAACTGGATCGCATAGAGCTTCTTTTCTTCACACTCTGCTACTGCGATCGGGCAGTCTGCAGTGTGACCGACGATGCGGAAACCGGGAGCGAGCTTTTCAATATAATCGTTATGGCTCATCCAGCAGATCGTTTTTTCCGATACATTTCCAAACAGCTTGCTGGTCTTGTCAACAGTTACTTCGATCTTACCGTACTCACGCACCGGTGCTTTGCAGACATTTCCACCGAGAACATGCATCATAAGCTGAGCGCCATAGCAAAGTCCGAGCACCGGAACCCCCATCTCAAACAGCTCTTTGCTGCATGTGGCAGCGCCTTCCTCGTAAACGCTGTTCGGGCCGCCGGTTAAGATGATCCCTTTCGGATTCATTGCCTTGATCTGCTCGATCGGAGTCCGGTAAGAGTAGATCTCACAATATACATTACATTCACGAACTCGGCGGGCCACCAGCTGGTTATACTGACCGCCAAAGTCAATAACGATAATCTTTTCCTGATTCATCGTAGGCCTCCTGTAAAATTAACTTATCTTCGGGATGTTATTATACGGTATACAAATGTGGAACTGCCGCTCTGACAGTTCCACATAATTTCATACAGTCCCTGCCGAGAGCATCAGGACAGATGCCCTCAAGTGTACTTAATTATAAATGAAAGTCCACCTCTTTGCAAGAGGATTCAACGAAAAGATATTGACCCCAACATTTTTTAATATTCTTATAAATGAGAGGTCGTGGGATTATCCTCCCACGATTATGCTTCGTAGGTTCCCTTTTTGAGAAGGGCGCCATCCTGCATCATCACCGTTCCGTTGGCGATAACAGTGTTCATGGAGAGATCGGAATTAAGGATCAGAACATCTGCATCACTTCCCTCACTTACCGTTCCCTTCTTCGGGTACAGCTCCAGAGCCTTCGCCACGTTGCTGGTTCCATAAGTAAGTGCTTCCTCCAGTGCCATTCCTTCTTTTTGAACTTCAAAAACGATCTGGCGGTAAACGGTATCTACATCAGAAACTCCCATCTCTGTCAGATGACCTTCAGCATCATAATTCGACCAGCTTCCCTGTCCGTCCGAGCTGATCGTGATCTTCTCCATCGGAACACCCTGCGCCTTTGCTTCTTTCAGAGATTCTGCCACCGAGATCATCTTCTTTTCAAACTGTCCGCAGGTAATATCGATCGTGCCGCCCATCTTTGCAAACTTGAAGGCATCTGCCTGAAGATCCTTGTCACGGCCTACATGTGTCGGATGGAATGTTTTAATCGGAATGGAGGTCTTTTCCAGCGCCTCAAACACCGGAGCAAGACATCTCTTATCGCCGCCCATGTGAAGACAGATAAAGCCCGGCTTTCCGCTCAGCATTGCCGCCGTTCTCACATCGCTGCCCAAACGGATCAGCTCGTCCACTGAAATATTCGGTGCACGATGATCTGAGATCGCAAGCTTTAATCCGAGGATCTCATCAATGAACATGATATCCTTGCTGATGCTTCCGGTGATCGTAGGACTTGGATATCCATAAGCTCCGCAGCAGCAATATGCGGAAATTCCTTCCTCCTTCAGTGCCTTTGCCTTAGCGAAAAGATTCTCAACACTTCTGCTGATCCCATCTGTTCCCAGAACACCGATCACGGTAGTCACTCCGCCCTTAATCAGGCTCGAGAGCTGAACCGGCGGTGCCTGTGTGTGGAAGCTGCCTTCTCCGCCACCTCCCGTAATGTGAACATGGCGATCAATAATACCCGGTGCTACAATCTTTCCAGTTCCGTCAATCACCTGGCAATCGTTACAGGCAGAGAGTTCTTCTCCGATTTTCTCGATCCTTCCGCCTGCGATCAGAACATCTTTTTTACCCTTGTATTCCGGTGCGTAAAGCTCCGCGCCCTTGATCAATAACATATAAAGCCCTCCTGAAGTATTATCATTCTTCCCTTATTATACCAATCTGCAAACGCGGCGGCTAGTCCCAAGTATGCTTTTTCGACAGATATTTTTTAACATATTGTCCGGTATAGGAGATGGGAACTTCACTTATCTCCTCCGGTGTTCCCGAGGCGATCACGGTTCCACCACGATCTCCGCCCTCCGGGCCCATATCAATGATATAATCTGCCGTTTTTATCACATCCAGATTGTGTTCGATCACTACGACCGTATTTCCGCCCTGAGACAGACGCCTTAATATCTCAACAAGCTTATGGACATCCGCGAAATGAAGCCCTGTCGTCGGCTCATCAAGAATATAGATTGTCTTTCCGGTTCCCCGCCGCGACAGCTCGGAGGCCAGCTTGATCCTCTGGGCTTCTCCTCCGGACAGCTCCGTCGATGGCTGACCCAGACGGATATAGGAAAGTCCGACATCATTCAAGGTCTCGATCTTTCGGGCGATCGAAGGCACATTCTCAAAGAATTTTAACGCTTCCTCGACGGTCATGTTGAGCACATCGTAAATACTCTTTCCCTTATACTTGACCTCCAGCGTTTCCCTGTTATATCGCTTTCCACCGCAGACCTCGCAGGGCACATAGACATCCGGAAGAAAATGCATTTCTATTTTAATGATCCCGTCCCCGCTGCACGCCTCACAGCGGCCGCCTTTTACATTAAAGCTGAATCTTCCTTTCCCGTATCCCTTTGCTTTCGCATCCGGTGTAGATGCAAAAAGATCGCGGATCAAGTCAAAAACTCCTGTGTAGGT
Source organism: uncultured Clostridium sp. (assembly GCA_900556965.1). Next base: position 1,772 of record USQV01000018.1, on the reverse strand, counting down.
TGCAGGATTGGAACGCGGAGTGCGGCCGATTGGAGACTGATCGATCGCAATGATCTTATCCAGCTGCTCTGTTCCTTCAATTTTATCGTATGCCCCCGGGATCGTCCGGGCGCGGTTCAGCTGTCTGGCTAATGCCTTGTAAAGGATCACATTGATCAGAGAGCTTTTTCCCGATCCGGATACGCCTGTCACACAGGTCATGACCCCGAGCGGGATCCTGACATCAATATTTTTAAGGTTATTTTCCCTTGCACCACGAATCGTAAGCCAGCCGGAGGGCTCCCTTCTTTCCTTAGGAACCGGTATCGAAAGCCGACCGCTCAAATATGCTCCGGTAATGGATTCCGGACACTTCATGATCTCTTTGGCGGTGCCGACAGCGACAAGTTGTCCACCATGTTCTCCCGCTCCCGGCCCGATATCCACAATGCAGTCCGCCGCTTTCATCGTATCCTCATCATGCTCCACCACGATCACACTGTTTCCCAGATCCCGGAGATGAAGCAGAGTTTTTAAAAGCTTGTCATTGTCTCTTTGATGGAGCCCGATGCTGGGCTCATCCAGAATATAAGCCACACCGACCAGCCCGGAGCCGATCTGCGTCGCAAGACGGATCCTCTGGGCCTCCCCGCCGGAGAGTGTTCCTGTAGCCCGGGATAAGGAAAGGTAGTCCAGCCCGACATCGATCAGGAAGGAAATACGGGCACGGATCTCCTTTAAGATCTGTTCGCCAATCATTTTCTGCATTTCCGAAAGCTTCAGACTGTCAATAAACTCCCGGAATTTCACGATGGACATATTTGTTGCTTCATATATATTTTTTCCGCCGACGGTAACAGCCAACGATTCCTTCTTTAAACGCTGTCCGTGACACGCCGTACAGGGCGTGATTCGCATAAAGCTCTCATATTCCGCCTTGCTGGTCTGGGAAAAGGTCTCCCGATATCTCCGGTTTACATTTGCGATCAATCCCTCAAACGCCACATCATACACACCTGTGCCGCGCTGTCCGGTATAATGCACCTTGACCGATCTTCCGTTTGTGCCGTATATGAGGACGTCATGGATCTCCTTGGAATAATTGCAAAACGGAGTATCCAGATCAAAACCATATTCCGCTGCCAGAGCATCCAGTATCGCACGGGTAAAGCTTCCCTCCTTAGCACAGGACTGCCATCCCATTACTGCGATTGCCCCCTGATTGATACTAAGAGATTTATCCGGGATCATTAGATCCTCATCAAACTCCATTTTATAACCCAGTCCAAAACACTCCGGGCAGGCGCCGAAGGGATTATTAAAGGAGAAGCTTCGCGGTTCGACCTCCTCGATACTGATCCCGCAATCCGGGCAGGAGAAATTCTGGCTGAAATTGATCGGTTCACCATCTGCAACGTCTAGTATCATCAATCCATCTGTCAGCTTCATGACCGTTTCGATCGAATCGGTCAATCGCTTTTCGATCCCTTCCTTTACAATAAGGCGGTCGACCACGATCTCGATATTATGCTTGATATTTTTTTCCAGCTGGATATCTTCAGACAGCTCGTGCAGGTTTCCGTCTATCATTACACGAACGTATCCACTCTTTCTGGCTTGTTCCAGAACCTTTTCGTGACGCCCCTTTCTTCCTCTGACCATAGGCGCTAAAAGCTGTATCTTTGTTCTTTCCGGAAGCTCCATGATCTGGTCAACCATCTGATCCACCGTCTGTTTTTTGATCTCTCTGCCGCATTTTGGGCAATGGGGTATACCGATCCGCGCATATAAAA
>USQV01000017.1 GCA_900556965.1 uncultured Clostridium sp. | reverse complement strand
GTGACACCAAGGATAAGAGACTTATCATCGCACACTGCAACGCTTTGGAGCGGGCTCAATATATGAAAGAAGTATTCTGCTCCATGGCACAGTTTAGAGATATCATCATCACGGATACCTGCGGCGTATCGACGGTTTATGCCAGTGACGGCGGGATCATTGTTGCTCTGTAAAGGACTGTCCCTGATAGATATGGTGTTCTTTTAAATATTTATGGATCGAGTTTAATACAAGGCGCTTGTTGCCGCTCCATAGAGGTGCGGCAAGGAGCGCCTTTGGTCCGTCTCCGCTGATGCGATGGATGACCGTTTCCGGAGGGAGAAGGCGGATACAGCTTGCGATCAGCTCCGGATATTCGGAAAATTCAAGAGTACGGAAGGCTCCTGCTTCATAAAGGCTGTAAAGGTCGGTTCCCCGCAGAACATGAAGGAGCTGAAGCTTGATCCCGTCCACATGAAGGGCGGAGAGGTACCGGATCGTTTCCAGCATGTCGTCTCTGCTCTCCCCGGGAAGACCAAGAATGACATGGACGATAACGGTCAGACCGGCAGCTTTCAGGCGGCGATAGGCATCTTCAAATACCGGAAGCTCATACCTGCGGCGGATAAGCTCTGCCGTTTTTTTATGTATGGTCTGAAGACCCAGCTCGATCCAGACCGGCTTTTCCCGGTTTAGCCGGGACAAAAGAGCGATCGTCTCATCCGGAAGACAGTCCGGTCTTGTTCCGATAGAGAGGGCACAGATCTCCGGGAAACGGATCGTTTCGGTAAACAGCGGCTCAAGGTAGGAAAGAGGCGCATAGGTATTTGTATAAGATTGAAAGTAAGCGATAAACGAGCCGGACGAGATATCGATCTTTCCTGCGACCCTCTGCTTTGCTGCTTCAAGCTGTTCACGGATAGAGTCGGCTTTCTTTTCGGCAAAGTCACCGGAGCCGCCGGCACTACAGAAAATACAGCCCCTGCTGTCTAAAGTGCCGTCCCGGTTGGGACAGGTCATTCCACCGTCCAGCGCTAGCTTGTATACTTTTTTACCAAATTTCTGTTTCAGATAGCAGTCCAAAGAATAGTAAGGCCTGCCGTTCCAGTTATTCATGAAAATCCTCCAATTTTTTATGTAAAATTATCAGGAAACTGTTGCAACATACACTAAATATATTATATAATGAGAGACAACTGGTTTGCAAGAGAAATGATCTGCGACCAGAATCGCGTTTTAGGTTTCACAGAGGTTGGACTTGAACGCAGGTATGGCAAAAAGGAGAAGATATATGCAGAGGAATATGCTGACAGAACAGCTTAATAGTATAAAGGCAGAAAAATTCCTTGAAAAAATGTACGGAAAAAACGGAGTCAATGAAAATAGAGAGCGGTATTTGCATGTAATGGAGGGCTTTGAGCAGGAGTTTGGAAAGCAGGAGCTTATGCTTTTTACCTCCGCCGGACGTACCGAGATAAGCGGAAACCATACAGATCACAACCATGGAAAGGTACTGGCAGGCAGTATCAATCTGGACTGTGTGGCTGCGGCTGCCGCGAACGGAACCGACGAGATCCACATTGTAAGCGAGACATACAATCAGAAATTTACGATCAATACGAAGGATTTAAATCCGAGTGCGAAGATGGCGGGTACCATCGATCTGACAAAGGGAATGCTGGCCGGTTTTCTTGATATGGGATGCCGGATCGGTGGCTTTGACGCCTATATTACGAGCAACGTGATCAGCGCTGCCGGTGTCAGCTCCTCAGCTTCCTATGAAATGCTGATCTGTTCCATGGTGAATGAATTCTTTAACGATGGAAATGTGGACGTAGTGACCTACGCCCATGTGGGAAAATATGCAGAGAATAAATACTGGAATAAGGCCTCCGGGCTCTTAGACCAGATGGCATGTGCAGTAGGCGGAATGATCACGATCGACTTTAAGGATCCGCTGAACCCGGTTGTAGAAAAGATAGATTATGATTTTGGCGCACAGGATCACAGCCTGATCATTGTCCAGACCGGAAAAGGACATGCAGATCTGAGTGCAGAATACTCCTCCATCCCGGCCGATATGAAAAAGGTCGCTGCCGTATTCGGAAAAGAGGTCTGTGCAGATATTACAGAAGAAGATGTTTTAAATAATATTGTAAAGGTAAGAGCAGAAGCCGGAGATCGTCCGCTCCTGCGGGCTCTCCATTTCTTTGAGGAAAACAAGAGAGTGGAGGAAGAAGTTCTGGCCTTAAAGGAAGATCGGTTCGATGATTTCTTAAAGAAGATCACGGAATCCGGAAATTCTTCTTGGAAATGGCTCCAGAACTGTTATGTTCCGGGAAGTGAGGAACAGGGTATTACAGCAGCGCTGGCACTTACCGAGCTGTTTATCAAAGAAAAAGGCTGTGGCGCCTGCAGAGTCCATGGCGGCGGATTTGCCGGTGTTATCATGGCAATGCTGCCGAACCCGGTGGTAGATGAGTATATCACTTATATTGAAAAGGCGATGGGGGAAGGAAGCGCATACAGAATGACCATCCGTCCGTATGGTGCGGTCTGCGTGAATAAATTTATCGACTGATGAAGAAAAGTGGTTTTTTCAGGAGAATCCCCGCAGTTTTACTGGCGGCTGCCTTCGTATCCGGAATAACAGCCTGTCAGGGAGCCTCAAAAGCGCAGGAGGAAAGACCTCAGATGCTTTCTATGGGGACAGATCAGCCGGGTACGCATGCTTTTATGGCAGGGGAAGCGGTGGCGTCTGCGATCAATAACGGATATAAAGATGTTCACGTGGATATAAAGATCTCCGATGGATCTCCGGTCAATGTAAAAAACGTGATCGAAGGTGAGGCTTCTATAGCAATGATCTCCGGTTCGACTGCCTTTGAGGCATGGAATTCACAGATCGGCACGGAGAGCTCCTATGATGGAAAAAAGCTTTGTGCCCTCGGGGCATGTTATCCGGAATGCTCACAGTGGATCGCTTTTCGGGAATCAGGCCTTCATTATGTCAATGAACTGAAGGGAAAGAGTATATCTGCCGGTGTGGATGCTTCTGTTACGGAAGCTGCATCGAGGGCGGTTTTTGAAACACTTAAAATTGATGAAATAAATACCGAGCTTTTTGGTTTGGGATTAAGAGAGAGCGCCGATGCCCTCCGGGAGGGCAAGATCGACAGTGCTCATAGCTTTTATACAGCTCCCTTTGAGGCCTTTGAGGTCCTTGCAGGGGAAAGAGAGACAGTTCTTCTGGAGTACAGAGAGGAAGAACTGGAGAGTATCCTCAGCCGGAATCCTTCATGGTGCCGCATCGTGATCCCGGCCGGACAGTATCCCGGTCAGGAAAAGGATATCGTCACATTCGGACAAAAAGTCCTTTTATGCACGAGTACGGAGATGGATGAGGAAACGGCTTACGGAATTGCAAAAGCCTTAGATCAGATGGCTGCCGAATATACAGGAGGACATCGATTTATGGCATCTATGCAGGATAAGGATTTTTTATGTAATGATCTTCCGGTCCCGCTTCACCCAGGCGCTGAGCGCTATTACCGGGAAGCTGGATACAGAAAATAAAAAAGCGGCGGCTTAAAACGCAGGAGGAGAGAGATGTTATATAAACAGTTGATCGAGCTTTTTGACATTCTGGATAGTTCTTCAGCTTCCGGAGCACAGGTGGTGGATTATTTCCATTCCATTAAACCGGACTGCAAGGTTGAAACATATCCTCTTGAGGGACCGAAGGGCCATACAGATATGGTTCGTATCCTGATCCCGGGTAAAAACGGTAAGACCAACGGCGGTTCTGCAAAGACAATGGGTATTCTGGGACGTCTTGGCGGACTCGGAGCAAGACCGGAGCAGATCGGCTTTGTATCAGATGGTGACGGCGCGATCGTTGCACTTGCAGTAGCTGCTAAGCTTCTGGATATGCAGAATAAGGGAGATTATCTGGAGGGAGACGTATTTATCTCTACTCATGTTTGCCCGGATGCACCGACAACCCCTCATGAGCCGGTTCCGTTCATGAATTCTCCGGTAGAAACATGGCAGGTCAATAAAGAAGAAGTTACTCCGGATCTGGATGCAGTTCTTGTTGTTGATACAACAAAGGGCAACAGAATCGTTAACCACAGAGGCTTTGCTATCTCTCCGACCGTAAAGGAAGGATACATCTTAAGAGTCAGCGACAGCCTTCTTGATATCGTACAGACAACAACCGGAAAATTACCGGTAGTATTTGCTCTGACACAGCAGGATATCACTCCTTACGGAAACGGACTGTACCACCTGAACAGTATTCTTCAGCCGGCTACAGCTACAAAGGCTCCGGTTGTAGGTGTGGCTGTTACAACTGAGACAATGGTTGCAGGATGTGCGACCGGCGCTACACATCTGGAGGATCTGGATGATGCTGCAAGATTTATGCTGGAGGCAGCGAAGTCTTACGGTAACGGTACATGCTCCCTTTACGATGAGAAGGAGTTTGCACAGATCTTAAAGCTTTATGGTTCTATGGAACATTTCCAGACACTTGGAAACAAATAAACAGGGAACAGGATCTTGCTCCGGCTTCTTTATGGAGGCCGGGGCAGTTTTTCTTTTCTGTTTCTTTTTTTGTAAAGCTTCTTTTCGGAACGATCTTTGGATTTTCGGAAGGAAATAAAAAAATTTGACAGGATACGCCATGCTCTGGTAGAATAATAGGCAGCATTGTGACAAGTTTTAATAGAGAAGGGCCGGAGTTTTCCGGTCAATGGAGATTATAGATGGCGGATGAAGAAAAAGTAATAGAAAAATCAACAGAAAAAGCAATAGAAAATGTAACAGAAGCAGCTGATGCAGAGAATACAGAAGCTGTTGCAGCAGAGCAAGGAGAAGTAAGCGTAACGGATGCCGAAGAAAGCAACGTAACGGATGACGAAAAAGACAACGTAACAGATGCCGAAGAAGCAGATGTAACAGAAACGGCCAAGACTGCTGCGTACCATGTAACGGATACATCTGTCAAAGAGACAGAAGATAAAGTGGCAGAGTTTTTGACAGAGAAGCCGGAAGAACGACCGCTTGATCTAATAGCAGATCGAAAGGTCAGATCACAGCCTAAGGATAATATCCAAAGACTGAAAAGGATAAAACAGAAAAAAGCGCAGGGAGCTGCTGCTAAATACATGGCTGTGGCTGCTTTGACAGCAGTTGCTGTTGCAGTTACCGCCGCGGCAATCGGCATTCTCGGGAAGAACGGGGAAGAAGCCGGCGGGAAAATGAGAGTGGAAACGGTGGAGGCTTCGTTGGAAACAACCGCACCGCCGGAAACGGAAGATCAGGAAACCGTATCGATCGTCCTCGAAACGACTCTTTCTGATGAGGAGATCGCAGAAAAGGAAAAGGAAGAAGCAGTTACTAAGGTGCTTGACGGATATGCCAATCTGGGTATTGCAGAGGTCTCCGGCTTCCTTAATGTGCGAAAAACACCGGAAAACTACGGAGAAATCGTAGGCAAGCTTCAAAAAGGGGCAGCCTGTGAGATCGTGGACACCTCGACAGAAGGCTGGTACAAGATCACATCCGGAGGAGTTACCGGCTATGTGAGCAGACAATATGTCCTGACCGGAGATCAGGCAAAAAAGATCGCAGCAGAAAATGTGGAAGAAAGAGCAGTCATTCAGGCTGAAAAACTGAACGTCCGTGCAACACCGAGTCAGGATGGTGAGATTGTCGGTCAGGTGCTCAAGGATGAGCGTTATCCGGTCAAAAGTATTGAGGACGGATGGGTGCAGATTGATGATGGCTTTATTTCTGCGGACTATGTGACAGTGCGCTATGCCCTGAACGAAGCCCGGAAAATGGATATGAGAACGACGGTTCTGAGCCTCTATGATAACCTTGGTGTCTCCAATGTCAGCAACTACCTGAATGTCCGTGACAATCCGGATGAAAAGACAGGTAAGATCATTGCGAAGCTGCCAAGTAATGCAGGCTGTGATATTCTGGAAACACCGAAGGATGGATGGTATAAGGTACGCTCCGGTAAGATTACAGGATATGTCAAGTCAGAATTTATCCTTACCGGTCAGGCGGCGAAGGATAAGGCAATGCAGGTATCGAAGCTGATGGCGATCGCCAACACCGATGGAGTTAATGTCCGTTCGGAGCCGAATACGAATTCCTCTATCTGGACTCAGATCTCAAACAGCGAGCGCTTCCTTGTTGCCGATCAGCAGGATGGATGGGTAGAGATCGAGCTGGATGATTCAAAGGCGTATATTTCCAGCGACTATGTGGATGTAAAATATGGTCTTAATGAGGCGATTAAATATACCCCGATCGTGGAAACTCCGGCAACGGGCGGCACTACCTCAAAGCCGTCAAAGGGCAATTCCTCCTCGAAGCCGTCCGGAAACAAAAATAATAGTAATAATGCTGCGGCAGGCTCCGGTGCGGGAAGTGTATCCTCGAAACGTGCTCAGATCGCAAACTATGCCGTTCAGTTTGTAGGCAATCCGTATGTATGGGGCGGTACGAGCCTGACAAGCGGTACAGACTGTTCTGGATTTACAATGTCGGTAATGGCAAAATTCGGAGTATCGCTTCCGCATAATTCCGGATCCCAGTCTCAGCGCGGAAAGTCTATTTCCTCCTCGCAGATGCGTCCGGGAGATCTGGTATTCTACTCCGGAAGCGGCGGTGGGATCAACCATGTAGCAATTTACATCGGTAACGGACAGGTATGCCATGCATCCAATAAAAAGTCTGGAATCAAGATCTCAAGCTGGAACTACAGAAGTCCGTCGAAGATCGTCAATGTACTTGGAGACTAAGAGATCTGCCGGGACATAAAAGGATCTGACGAAATATCGAAAGACATGCATGCACAGTTTTTTCCTGTGTCCATATAATAAAGTATAAACCTGAAATAAAAGGAGTCTTATTATATGGCATGTAATAGAAATAACTGGTGTGGATGCTTCGGATTAGGAAGATGCGGAAACAGCGGCCGTTGCAGCTGTGGCTGTGGAAGCACAGGAAACAATGGTGGCTGTGGAAGCACAGGAAGTAATAGCAGCTGTGGCTGCACAAATACAGGAAACGGCTGTGTATCATGGTGGACGCAGAGAGAGCGGGAGATTTATGAGAACGGTCGGGAAGCAGGACGCAGAGAAGGCTATGCAGATGGTTACCGGTTCGGATATCAGGAGGGATACCAGATCGGGTATCAGGAGGGATATCGTGCCGGTTATCGCGCAGCCGGAGGTCAGGGTTGCTCTTACAGCACTTCCTGCGGCGGATGTTTAGAAACCCTCAGATAAAAAATGGGCAGGCGTAAAAGCCTGCCCCAAACGGAGAAAAGAAAATGAAAAATATAAAGAAGCAGATCGGTTTTATTGCAGGGCTGTGCCTATGCTCCGGGATTCTTTGCTTTCCGGTCATTGCAGACACAGTCTATGTCACGGCCAGCCGTTTAAATTACAGGTCTGAGCCTTCTACGTCTGGACAAGCTCTGGGAACGATCCCGTCAGGCACAAAGCTTGAAAGAATCTCTAATGATGGTGAGTGGAGTGTTGTGTCGGTGAATGGGAAAAAATGTTACGCAGCTTCCAGATACCTGTCAGCAGTGGAACCGGAAAAGAAAGCGGCTGCAGGAAAAACAGTAGCTATACAGGAACCGGAATCCCATGAAAATGTGGATAAAACATGGAATGTGGAGTTAAAGAGTGAATATACCTACAGCTCGTTTTCAAAGATCAACAGCGGAAATGCCATCTATTATCATAATGGCAGTGCAGCACGAAAGGGAAAAACCGTCTGCGTGAATGCCGGGCACGGCACAAAGGGTGGAAGTGCAGTAAAGACACAGTGCCATCCCGATGGAAGTGCTAAGGTAACCGGGGGGACAACAGCGTCCGGCGCCGTTACGGCAGTGGCCGTTTCCGGCGGAATGACATTTTCGGATGGGACTGCAGAGAGCACCGTTACACTGGCAATGGCAAAAAAGCTGAAAAACAGGCTTCTGGATGAAGGATATGATGTGCTGATGATCCGCGAAGGCAGTGATGTCCAGCTGGATAATGTGGCAAGGACTGTGATCGCCAATAATAATGCGGATATCCATGTAGCACTTCACTGGGATTCCACCACATCAGATAAAGGATGTTTTTTCATGAGCGTTCCCTCCAATAGCGGATATAGAGCCATGGAGCCGGTGGCGTCCCACTGGCAGCAGCATAACGGGCTGGGAGAGAAGCTTATTGAAGGCTTAAGAAAGAGCGGAAATAAAATATTTTCATCCGGAAGCATGGAGATGGATCTGACCCAGACCTCATATTCGCAGATCCCAAGCGTTGATATAGAGCTTGGTGACAAGGCATCGGATCATACGGATAAAACTCTGGATAAACTGGCAGATGGTCTCATTTCCGGGATCAACAGCTATTTTGAAGGTAAATAGGTAAGCTGCGAATGCGGATTGCCACTACATCATCTAATGGTTAATATTTGCCGCAAAGTTCACGTAAAATATTTCCGGGCTTTAACAATAATTGGACAGTAATGCACATTCAGTGTTTCTGCTTTGTTATCATTTGATTCTGATTATAAAATACCGAAAAAAGATACTGACGGATCCTGTTTCTGAGCATGCACGGGAGATTTGTATGGTGGTACGATCGCATCATTTTAATCAGCAATCCCCGGACAACAAAACAGGCTGAATATCTCGCACTTTCCCGGTGCTTGATATTCAGCCTTTTTGTTGTCAGCCGCCCGTTTTACGGGTGGAAGTGACTGGACCCGAAGGGACTTGAACCCTCGACCTTTCGGATGCGAACCGAATGCTCTCCCAACTGAGCCACGAGCCCATGCAAACGGATTTGAACATACTTTAGAATAGCACTTTTGGAAAAAATTGTCAATCAGGCCGGAGAAATCAATCTTACAAATATTCGCAATGTAAGCAACAAAATATTTGTTTCACAAAATAGAAATTATTTTAGCTTACCACTGTCCAGAATTGAGAAAATGTGGTATATTATTAAAAGAAAACTCTGAAAACTTCAAGGAGGAACATATTATGACGGACAGACAGCAGCTGATCGTGAAAAATGTGGATCAGGTGAAGCCAATGATCTTGGAGGCAGAACGCTGGCTTTGGGATCATCCGCAGACAGGTTTTACGGAATGGCAGGCGAACGGATATCTGACCGATAAGTTTGAGGCCCTCGGTTACACGCTGACACAGGCCGGGAACATTCCGGGCTTTTACACCGATGTGGATACAGGAAAGCCGGGCCCAACATTGGTGATCATGGGCGAGCTTGATGCACTCGACATTGCAAATCATCCGGAGTCAGTAAATGGCATGACACACTGCTGCGGACATCATGCTCAGGCGGCGGCCCTTTTGGGGATTGCTGCTGCGTTAAAGCAGCCCGGCGCTCTGGACGGACTCTGCGGAAAGATCAGATTAATGGCGGTTCCGGCAGAGGAGATGATCCAGCTTGGCTTTAGAGAAAAGCTTCGTAAGGAAGGCACCATCACCTTTTTTGCCGGAAAGATCGAGCTGATGAACCGGGGATTTTTTGATGATGTGGATATTGCATTTATGGTTCATGGCAGCAGCACGACGCCGGATTCCCCGATCGACTTCTCCTGTTCGTCCGGAAACAACGGCTGCATAATGAAGACACTGAGATTTAAGGGAAAATCGGCCCATGCAGGCGGTTCTCCCCATCTTGGGATCAACGCGGAATATGCAGCAATGCTCGGAATGCAGGCCGCCAATGATCTGCGGGAAACCTTCCGGGAAAAGGATATGGTACGCTTCCATCCGGTAGTCATGGGCGTAAACAGCGCAGTGAATATTATCCCGGATGAGCTGGTAGTAGAGAGCCATGTGCGGGCAAAGACTCTGGCAGCTATTGCCTTTGAAAATAAAAAGATTAACCGTGCTATGGCAGGAGGCGCTTTGGCAATGGGAG
>USQV01000016.1 GCA_900556965.1 uncultured Clostridium sp. | reverse complement strand
CTCTACTGATAGATTCTTGTAAAATGCCCCCTGATATTTAAATGAATCATTTTTTTGCAATTGTGCTTGACACTTGCGAGCATCTGTATTATTGTATTACTCAGATAGTACAATAATACAAAGTGAAAGGAGTACATAATATGCCATGGAATTTAGATAGTGACCGTCCCATTTATCTTCAGCTCATGGAACGAATTCAGCATGATATTATCTCCGGCACCTATAAACCCGGGGACAAACTTCCTTCTGTTCGCGAACTTGCTATGGAAGCATCCGTAAATCCTAACACAATGCAAAAAGCACTTTCCGAACTGGAGAGAATTGGTCTGGTACACTCCCGCCGTACAAGCGGACGATTTATTACGGAGGACGAAACAATGATAAAACAATTAAAAACAGAGACTGCCACCGAGCATATCCGTGAATTTTTAAAATCAATGGAACATCTTGGATTTACCAGACCGGAAATCCTGGAACTGGTTCAAGATACAATGAAGGAGGAAAAATAATATGATTGGATTCATTAGTTTGATTTTGCTGCTGATGGTGATTTTGCTCGTCGCTGTTTCCTGCATCCGTATCGTGCCGCAGGCACAGGCTATGGTGGTGGAACGTCTGGGCGCCTATCTTGAAACATGGCATGTAGGTGTGCATTTTAAAATGCCCTTTATCGACCGTGTTGCAAAACGGGTGATCTTAAAGGAACAGGTTGTTGATTTTGCTCCGCAGCCGGTTATCACCAAGGATAACGTAACCATGAAGATCGATACCGTCGTTTTCTTCCAGATCACGGACCCCAAGCTTTATGCCTATGGTGTGGAAAATCCGATCATGGCGATCGAAAACCTGACAGCGACGACCTTGAGAAATATCATCGGTGATCTGGAGCTGGATCAGACCCTTACATCCAGAGAGACTATAAATACAAAAATGAGAGCTGCTCTCGATGTGGCTACAGACCCGTGGGGAATCAAGGTAAATCGTGTAGAGCTTAAAAACATCATTCCTCCGTCTGCCATTCAGGATGCTATGGAAAAACAGATGAAGGCAGAGCGTGAGCGTCGTGAAGCGATCCTCAGGGCGGAGGGTGAAAAGAAATCTACAATTTTAGTAGCAGAAGGTAAGAAGCAGTCTGCAATCCTTGACGCAGAGGCAGATAAGCAGGCGGCTATCCTTCATGCAGAGGCAGAGAAGGAAAAGAGGATCCGTGAGGCTGAGGGACAGGCAGAGGCGATCTTAAAGATCCAGCAGGCGAATGCGGACGGTATCCGCATGATCAAGGAGGCCGGTGCAGATCAGGCAGTCCTCACCTTAAAGAGTCTGGAGGCCTTTGCAAAGGCAGCAGACGGTCAGGCAACGAAGATCATCATCCCTTCCGAGATCCAGTCGATTGCCGGACTTGTTAAGAGTGCGGCGGAGATCGTGGAGAAATAATGAGAAAAAAACCGGATATAAACCGAGAATACGGAATCGTCCTGGAGGGCGGCGGAGCCAGAGGCGCTTATCAGGTGGGAGCGTGGAAGGCCCTTAAGGAATCCGGGATCCGGATAAAGGGAGTTGCGGGAACGTCTGTCGGTGCATTGAACGGGGCACTTATCTGCATGGATGACCTTGAACGGGCGGAATCTATATGGAAAAATATGGATTATTCCCGCGTTTTCCGCACGGAGGACGGAAAGCTCGAGCAGATAAAAAAGCTTGTTACGGACAGAGGCCTCGATATTGAGCCTTTAAAGGAGCTGATCGAGGATACCCTCGATGAGGAAAAGATCAAAAGCTCCCACTGTGATTTTTATGCAACAGCCCTGTCCTTATCGGACAGGAGAGGGATCAATTTTGATGTAAAATCTGCACCGCCGGGAGCCATGAAGGACATGCTGCTGGCGAGTGCCTATTTTCCGGGATTTAAGAATGAAAAGCTTGGCGGAAAGACCTATATGGACGGCGGCAGTGTCAACAACGTGCCTGTAGATGTCCTTGTGGATAAGGGCGACAAGGATATTATCGTGATACGGATATATGGGATCGGAGTGGATCGGGAGAAAATGTTCCGGATCCCGGAGGATGTAAATATATACAGGATCGCACCGCGGAGGAACTTAGGAGGTATCCTCCGCTTTGATAAAATCAGAGCCATGAGGAACATGACGCTGGGCTATTATGATGGAATGCGCCTTATCCATGATCTGGTGGGAAGAAAGTATTATATTGATCTTCCGTATTCAGAGGCCTACTATTTTGACAAGCTGATGTCGGAAATAGAATTGTTCCGGGCTTTTCTGATACCATCAAAGGAAAAAGAAGAAAAAGAGGAATTGTCGGGCTACCGCCTGTATACAGAAAAACTGTTTCCGGCGCTTGCTCAAAAATTCCGTCTCCCGCCGGACTGGGATTACAGGGATTTTTATGGCGCTGTTCTGGAATTATGTGCGCGGAAGCTGGAGCTGGAGGTCTTTCATATTTATACAGCGGAGGGCATCATTGCAGATCTGATAAAAAGGCAGCAGGTTAGGAGAAATGTTGAATGGCTGAAAATGATAGAAGAAGGAAATTAAAGGGCGAATCTATGGCCTTAGATATGCTGCACATTCTGATCGGAATTGCTGTGGTCATTATGGCCGTGATCTCGTTTATCGATCCGGAGGAGTATATGTCACTTTTTCCGGTGATATTTTTTCTGGCAGCGGTTCTAAATCTGGTCACAGGAAGGTATCGGATGAAAAAAAGCATGCGAAACAAGGGTCAGAAGGTATCAGCTGCGATCCAGATGATCTGCGGTGCCGGACTTGTGATCATGGCAGTGATGAGTGCTGTCAGCGTGTGGGGAGGTAGATGATGAAGGGAGAGATCCTTAAATTACTGAAGGAAGCCGACGGATTTATTTCCGGACAGGAGCTGTGTGAGCGGTTCGGGGTTTCCAGAACGGCTGTCTGGAAGGTCATGGGACAGCTCAAGGAAGAAGGTTATGAGATTGAGGCGGTGAGAAATAAAGGATACATTTTGAAAGGGACATCGGATGTCCTTTCCAAAGAGGAGCTGGAGAGCTCGATCCATACCGAATGGGCCGGTAAGAATATCCTCTTTTTTGATAAGACAGATTCCACCAATATCCGTGCCCGTGTGGCAGGAGAAAGCGGAGCACCGCATGGTACTCTGGCAGTTGCGGAAATACAGGATGGAGGAAAAGGCAGGAGAGGAAGGACATGGATTTCACCGCCCGGCGTCGGTATTTGGATGAGTATTCTTTTGCGGCCGCAGATCAATCCGATCTCAGCTTCTATGCTGACACTCGTAATGGCGCTGGCGGTCAGAAAAGGGATCTTAGAGGCAACAGGGATCGAAACCCAGATCAAATGGCCGAACGATCTGGTCTTAAACAGGAAAAAGATCTGTGGGATACTGACGGAGATGGGAACGGAGCTGATGGAGATCCAGTATGTGATCCCGGGAACCGGGATCAACGTAAACCAGACAGAATTTGCCGAGGAGATCCGTGCTACAGCCACATCCCTTTATCTTGAGACAGGGAAAAAATACCAGAGAAGCCAGATCATTGCCCAGACCATGAAGGCACTTGAGACCTACTATGCTGTCTTTGTGAAAACAGAAGATATGTCTGCGCTGATGGCAGAATATAATGAGGGACTGGTGAACCTCGGAAAAGAGGTTTGTGTTCTGGATCCCTCCGGAGAATTCCGCGGTGTGTGCGAGGGGATCAATGAAAAAGGCGGGCTTTTAGTCCGACTTCCTGACGGAACGCAGACAGAGGTAATATCCGGAGAGGTGTCCGTCCGTGGAGTTTATGGATATGTCTAGCCGGTTATGGTACGGCGGAATCCAGACCCTCGTTTCCGAAGACAGAACACTGTCAGATGAGGAACGTCTTACTCTTGCATCAGGGCCCCTTTTATCGTGGTACGAAAAAAACAGGCGGGATCTACCGTGGCGCAGAAATAAAGATCCCTACCAGATATGGATATCGGAGATCATGCTCCAGCAGACACGGGTGGAGGCAGTAAAACCCTATTATTTCCGATTTATGGAACGGTTTCCCAATATATCTGAGCTGGCAGCGGTTTCTGAGGAGGAGCTTTTAAAATACTGGGAAGGACTTGGATATTACAGCAGGGCGAGAAATCTGAAAAAAGCTGCCGGTATCATAGAGGAGAAATACGGAGGAGTATTTCCGAAAAGCTTTGAGCAGATCCTTGCACTCCCGGGGATCGGAAGCTATACGGCAGGAGCTATTGCATCCATCGCCTTTGAACTTCCTGTACCCGCCGTAGACGGAAATGTGCTGCGTGTGTTATCACGCGTCACGGGGAGTCTGGAGGATATAGGCAGACAGCAGGTAAAAAGAAAGATGGAAGCGCTGGTGGCCGGGATCCTAAAGGAAGGACAGTCAGGAGATATCAATCAGGCTCTGATCGAAACGGGTGCTACGGTTTGTATCCCAAAGGGAGAACCGATATGCGGGTCATGTCCGTTTTATACGGTATGTGAGGCGAGGAGGAAGGAGCTGACAGGAGTGATTCCGCACAGAGCGCCAAAAAAAGAACGGAAAATTGAGGAGATCACCGTATTGCTGCTGGAATGCGGGGATAAAATAGCCATAAGAAAACGCCCGGAGAACGGGCTTTTAGCATCCATGTATGAGTTTTATAATGTGCCGGGCCTGATCACGAAGGAGGAGGCACAGTGTCTGGCAGAGACATGGGCCAAAAGGGAGATCACCGTCGAGGAAGCACCGCCGGCAAAGCATATTTTCAGTCATACCGAGTGGCGGATGATAAGCTATCTGGTACGTATCGGGGAATTATCTCCGGTTAAGCCCGGGGACGGGCTGATCTTAGGAAGCTGGGAGGAGATCCGGGAAAAATATCCGATCCCCAGCGCATTTTCTGTTTATAAAAAGTATCTGGATCAACGATATGGAGTGAGCGAGCTATGAAGCCAATGATATTTTTATTTAATCCCAGATCAGGTAGGGAACAGATCAAAAATCAGCTTTCGGGTATTCTGGACTGCTTCTGCAAAAACGGATATTTTCCGTCCGTGTATGTAACACAGAATGCCGAAGATGCAGAGCGGGTCGCGAGAGAATGTGGGGATAAGACGGAGTTGTTTGTCGTAAGCGGAGGCGACGGAACCTTAAATCAGGTCGTTTCGGGGCTGATGAAGAATAGTAAGCGTCCGGTGCTGGGATATCTGCCGTCCGGCTCCACCAATGATTATGCCAGAAGCTTGAAGATTTCCGGAGATCTGCTCCAGTCGGCTCAAACCGCGATGTGCGGTACCACAAACCATGTGGATATCGGCAGGTTCGGAGAGGAAAAATACTTTGTTTACATTGCTGCCTTTGGCGCTTTTACCGAGGTCTCCTATATGACACCGCAGGATATTAAAAATATTTTGGGGCATCAGGCCTATATACTGGAATCGGTAAAGCATCTGGCCTCCTTAAAATCGCAGAAAATGAAGATCGAGTGGGAAAATGGCGCTGCAGAGGGTGAATTTATCTACGGAATGGTGACAAATACAACAAGCGTCGGCGGCTTTAAGGGACTTGTTCCCAGAGATGTATCATTTAATGACGGAGCCTTTGAAGCTCTTTTTATAAAAACACCGAAAACACCGACGGATCTGTCGAAGATCGTATCCTATATGTTCCTTAAAGAGGAGGAAAATGAGTACGTTTTCCGGTTTAGGACGTCAAGGATGAAGGTGACGGCTGAAAATGAGATCCCGTGGGTCTTAGACGGAGAGTTTGGCGGTGCTGTAAGGGAGGTTGTGATCGAAAACCTCT
Organism: uncultured Clostridium sp.; assembly: GCA_900556965.1. The sequence continues at coordinate 4,708 of USQV01000016.1, read as the reverse complement.
CGGAAGCTATTGCCCTTCGCTGCGGAGATAAGCTTTCGTAGGGAGAAGAATAAAAAAAGAAAAATAAAGACAAATAAATTGAAAAACTTGTTGAAAAATGTAGTAAGCTGGTATATAATGAATCATCGTGGTGTATTTTCGGGATGTCTGAAAATATGCCGGATGCAAACACATTTTTCACTTGAAAGGGCGTTACTCGTGGAAAAGGAACAATTTTTAGTAAAGCTCAAAAAACTTGTTGAACTGGGAAGGTCGAAGCAGAATACACTTGATGTGACAGAGATCAATGACTTTTTTGTCGGCGATAATCTGGGGCCGGAGCAGATGGATGAAATTTACAGTTATCTGGAACACAATAACATTGATGTGATTCCGATAATCGATGACACATTGCTTGTGGACGACGATCCTCTGCTTATGGACGATCTTGATGACGATTTCTCAGGCGACAAAATGGAAGAAGACATTGATCTTGATGCCATCGATCTTCTGGAGGGAATCGGAACGGAGGATCCGGTCCGCATGTACTTAAAAGAAATAGGTACTGTTCCCCTTCTTTCCGCAGATGAGGAGTTGAAGCTCGCAAAAAGGAAAGCAGAAGGTGATGAGTCTGCCAAAGAACGTCTGATCGAAGCGAACCTTCGCCTGGTTGTCAGTATCGCAAAGCGTTATACGGGCCGCGGAATGAGCTTTTTGGATCTGGTCCAGGAGGGAAACTTAGGACTGATCAAGGGCGTTGAGAAGTTTGACTATACAAAAGGATATAAGCTGAGTACCTATGCTACTTGGTGGATCCGTCAGTCAGTGACCAGAGCGCTGGCAGATCAGGCCCGCACGATCCGTGTGCCGGTGCATATGGTTGAAACGATCAACAAAATGTCTAAGATGCAGAGAAAGCTGACCCTTGAGCTGGGATACGAGCCTTCCGTTACAGAGCTGGCGGAGGCACTTGAAATGTCTGAGGACAAGGTAATGGAGATCATGCAGATCGCAAGAGAGCCTGCTTCTCTGGAAACACCGATCGGTGAGGAGGACGATTCCAATCTGGGAGATTTCGTTGCGGACAGCAATGCGGTAACTCCGGAAGGAAATGTGGAATCGGTAATGCTGCGTGAACATATCGACGCACTTTTAGGGGATCTGAAGGAGAGAGAGCGTCAGGTCATCGTTTTACGTTTTGGTCTGGAGGACGGACATCCAAGAACTCTTGAAGAAGTTGGAAAAGAATTTAACGTTACGAGGGAGCGTATCCGTCAGATCGAAGCCAAAGCACTTAGAAAACTTAGAAATCCGGTTCGCAGTAAGCGTATCCGGGATTTCCTGTAAAAGTGAGGGACAGTGGGAGAATATCCGACTGTCCCTTTTCGCAGTTTTAAAAGGAGTAGCTATGAATAAGAGAAATTATCAGCGGGAGCTGGATGGTCTGCTGGCAGGATTGTCGAAGGAGGCACTGTCACCGTCCCTGTTTTTGCACAGCTGTTGTGCCCCCTGCAGCAGCTATGTGCTGGAGTATCTGTCCCGCTATTTTAAGATAACTGTTTTTTATTATAATCCCAATATATGGCCGGAGGACGAATACGAGGAGAGAGTCAAGGAACAGCAGCGCCTGATCCGGGAAATGAACGAGGAGGGAGACGAAAAAAGAAATAAGATCTGTTTTTTCGAGGGAGATTATGTCCCGGATACGTTTTATCATGCAGTGAGGGGACTTGAAAAGGAACCCGAGGGAGGAGAAAGATGCACCGAGTGCTTTAAGCTCCGCCTTTATGAGGCAGCCAGACTGGCGAAGGAGGGCGGATATGATTATTTTACGACGACCCTGACGATAAGCCCGCTTAAGGATGCGGAAAGATTGAACCGCATTGGCGAGGAGGCCGGAAAGAAATACGGCGTCCGTTTCCTGAACTCGGATTTTAAAAAGAAAAACGGATACCGCAGGTCAGTCGAATTGTCAGAAGAACACAGGCTTTACAGACAGAATTACTGTGGCTGTGTTTTTTCCCGGAGAGAAGAAAAAGAAAAGATCCCCTGCACCCTTTAAGGCAAAGGGGCAGGGGAAGGATTCGGTACTACAGGAAAAATACAGGCTCTTTTCGCTCCATGTATGTAGCTTCAAGCATCTGAACGTGGGAAAGAAAGTCCTCATCGGTAAAATATTTGGCTTGCTTTGGACATCCTTTAATGCATGCCTGACATTTGATACAGACGCCGGATACATTTCTTACATCGGAAACGTCGATACTTCCCATCGGACATTTCTGGACACAGATACCGCAGTTATCACATTTTTGCTCGTCGGTAAGGGGCTTTGCTTTTAAGAAGCGTGCCGGAGTGTGATCCGCCTTAAGGGGAGTATAGTAAGGTGCGATCGGTGTCTGACGATCGTAGTCGATAGCAGCAGCCTTTCCGCTTTTCAGCTTCTTTGCGATATCCCCTGCAAAATCGGACAGCTTTTTCAGGTCAGAAGCATCCGGGCGTCCCTTTGCAAGGACTTTAGAGAAAGCATGCTGGCTGATCAGAGCAGCGGCAGCAATCGGGATAAAGCCGTTTTCCTCGGTGAGAAGGAGCAGCTCGCGTAAAGCTTCATCGTAATTACGGTTTCCGTAAACACAGACCGGGATTACGGGAGTGTTTCCGGCACCGTGTACGCATTTCTGGAGGTCAGGAAGAAGCTTGTTCGGAATCCTTCCGGCATAGACCGGTGTGGCCAGTATGACCAGAGAGTCCGCAGGAAAAGAGTAGGTCTCCTGTCTGTTTCCCGGAAGGGTAAGATCAATGGCTTCTGCCGGTACATTTAAAAGGCCGGAAAGGTCATTGGAAAGTGCATCGGCAGCTTTTTTTGTACCGCCTGTCGGACTAAAGAACACTGTGCAGATCTTTGAAATATTCATGTTTAGATTCTCCGTATATGTTGACAATGTAATTAAGTATAACTTCAGTATATGCCAGCTATATGGAATAGTCAATAGAAGACGGAAAAGTAGGCAAGACGGCAGAAGAAATGAAGGGAATCGTATTGCTTTTTTTGTGAAAATTTTGTATTATTTGCATAAGTGTTAAAATTGGCAGCAAATTTACTGTTCGGCTATAACAAGTGCAAAGGAGGATGCGAAAAGGCAATGGGTAAAATATCAGTCGGTCGAAATAAAAGTATTGATATGACAGAGGGAGTGATCTGGAAGCAGCTTGTCCTGTTTGCAGTCCCACTGATCTTGGGAAATCTTTTCCAGCAGCTCTACAATACGGTGGACAGCATCGTTGTGGGGAACTACCTCGGAACCTCAGCACTGGCTGCGGTGGGAGCCACCACAGCGATCTGCAACACGATGGTAAATTTCTTTAACGGGATATCGATCGGTGCAGGCGTTGTGATCAGCATGTGCTTTGGCTCCAGAAACCATGAAAAGCTTCATGAGGCAGTGGAAACAACGATCCTGTTTGCAATTCTTTCCGGATTTTTCGTTTCCGTCCTTTCGGTCGGTGTTGTACCCCTGATGTTAAAATGGATGTCCACACCGGAGGATGTGATGGGGCCGGCAGCAGAATATCTGAGGATCTATTTTGCAGGAGTTCCGGTGCTTTTTCTTTATAATATGGGTAGTGCGATCCTCCGGGCTGTCGGAGACACAAGGCGCCCGCTGCTGTTTCTTATTATCAGCAGCTGCTTGAATATCGTTTTGGATGTCCTTTTTGTAGCTGTCTTCCACTGGGGGATCAGCGGTGTTGCCATTGCAACGGTAATTTCCGAGGCTGTATCTGCCATCCTTGCGTGTGCGACACTGGTAAAAACGAAGGAAGCACATAAGCTTACGATCCGGGATCTCCATATTAATAAAAGCTGTCTTGCTGAAATATTCAGGATCGGCCTTCCGGCGGGAGTACAGCAGGGGCTTACCGCATTTTCAAATGCTCTTGTTCAGGCCTACGTCAACGGGCTTGGTTCCTCAGCTATTATGGCCGGATGGAGCTGTCATTCCAAAATTGACCAGTTTGCGATCCTGCCGGCTCAGAGTATGGGTCAGGCAACAACGACCTTCGTTGGACAGAACCTTGGAGCAAAGAATGTGAAACGTGCGAGAAAGGGAGTAAAGCAGGCAGCAGCAATGGGAGTCGGTGTTCTGCTCGTCATCTCGGCGTTAATGGGAATCTCGGCACATTCTCTTGTAGCTCTCTTTAACAGGCACCCTGATGTTTTGCATTATGGAACACTGTTCATTGTCATGACACTGCCATTCCGCTTTTTCAGTGCCTTCAACCAGATCTTTGCAGGAGCCCTCAGAGGCTCCGGAGACTCCAAGGGGCCGATGTGTATCATGCTGTTCAGCTTTGTTGTATGCAGACAGATTTACCTGTATTTTGTGACACAGTTCGCTTTTAACGAATACACGGTCGGAATGGGATATCCGGTGGGCTGGATCATTTGTTCCATCCTTTCGATCCTGTATTACAGGAAAAGTAAATGGGAGGAACAGGTATAACAGAGGCTATGATATGACGAGGCATGCCGGTATCTTCCGCTAAAACTGCTGCAGATACGGTGACATATCATAGCTCTTAACGAACGCCACAAATCTGGAGAGCTGGTCGGGCACAAAGATGCCCTTTTTCCAGATGATACCAAATTTGCTCGTGATCTCCGGGACAACCGGGATTTCCACGAAGTCCCGCGGGTTGACGGCGATTGACGAGTAGAGGAATGCACCGCAAT
>USQV01000015.1 GCA_900556965.1 uncultured Clostridium sp. | reverse complement strand
CCCGGCCACGCCCACCAGCTCTCCAAAATCCTTCTCCACAAGAGCCCAGAGTCCAAATTCATAAAATTCGTACTGATGGCAGGTATAGGCTAAGAATTCCTCTGTAGTTTTGAATCCGGCCGCCACCTGCTCATCCCGCACCAGATCGAAATCATCGCCGGAAAGCTCCCGGATCCGGAGTCTTTCGGTTTCGCAGATCCTCCAAGGCAGCCCCAGATTTCTTCTTGCAACGCGTTCTAAAAATTCTTCTGTAATATCCTCCCTGTCTTCGACAACATAGGGGGCCGGAGAAAATTTCCCGGCCTCTGTTTCCGGTCTCCATAAGCCAACAATGGCTCCTCCGGCTGCTTTCGCAGCCAGAAGAGCCTCGTTTTCATCAGAGATCAGAACCGGGATCTGCCTTCCGTTGACACATACCGTTCTTATTTCTTTCATATCGGTTCTCCGCAGCTATTTTTTTGTTTTAGCACTTCTCCGGCTCCGGGTACTCAACGCCGAAGGTCTCCGCCGTGATTGCTTTGATCTTCTGCTCCTTCATCGGACGATCACTGTAGTCGGTACGAACCTCGGCGATCTTATTGACGATGTCCATTCCGTCGATCACCTGTCCGAATGCGGCATACTCACCATTTAAATACGGGGCATCTTCATGCATGATAAAGAACTGGGAACCGGCAGAGTTCGGATTCATGGCACGGGCCATAGAGAGAACGCCGGGAGTATGAGCCAGATCATTTTTAAAGCCGTTGTGTGAAAACTCACCCTTGATGCTGTAGCCCGGGCCGCCCATTCCGTTTCCGTTCGGGCATCCGCCCTGGATCATAAAGCCCTTTATCACACGATGGAAGATCAGTCCATCGTAGAAGCCCTTATTTACCAGACTTAAAAAGTTATTGACTGTGTTGGGAGCCACCTCCGGGTAAAGCTCCGCCTTTATTTTGTCTCCGTTCATCATTTCGATTGTAATTACCGGGTTGGTCATTTTTGAGATCTCCTTTTCCTGCACATATTGTCTCTTTTTTGTTTCTTATTATAGCGAAGGCCTCATCAAATGTCTATACCCTATTCCACCGGCAGAAGGGCAAAATCAATGCTGATGCTTGCTGTGACCTCCATCTCTCCCGGCATCACACCCATGTCCGCCAGACTGGCAGATTCATATTTATTCTGTGTACCGGATAGCCTGTAATCCGCATCTACATATCTTCCATATCCATCATTCCCATATTCCTGAATATTTAAGACATCTCCAACCTTCCGTCCGGCTGCTGCGGCAAGGGCTTCAGCCTTTCCTCTTGCCTGATCGACAGCCTTCGTCAGGGCCTCCGCATATACCTTATCGTATTCGCTGGAGAAATAGCTGACTGTCTCGATCTCATTCGCACCGTTTTCGACTCCTTTGCTCAGCAGGCTTCCTACCTGATCCATGGAAATATCGGTCACCGTTACCATCGTCCGCATCTCATAGCCGATCAGCGTCTGTTTGTTGTCACTCCAGTCGTAGCGGGGATCCATGGAAAAGCCGGAGGTCTTTATGGAATTCTCCGCGATCCCTGCTCCCTTCAGATACTCTAACAGCTGGTCAAGACGGGCGGCATTTTCCTGCTGGCATGCAACGGCATCCGCATTTTCCGTAGTGATCCCGTAAGTGATCTCTGCTTTGTCCGGAACGACCTTTACCGTTTCCGAAGCGTTCAGGGTAATTTTTCGCTCTGCATCCTCCATGCTCTGGACCCGGATCACCTCCGGCACATCTGCTGCCACCTTATATGAACATGCCGATAAAAGAATACTTCCGATCACAACAAAGCCGATAGCGGCAAAAATCATATATTTTTTCATCATGCTCCTCCTTTTCTTTTCTATATCCGCGTTTTCCTCTCTTTACTTTTTCATCTTAGCACAACTTTTTTTCATTCCATGTACTTTTCCCTTACGTTTTCCTGAATGAACCTTTAATTCCTCTTTAATCAAGACTTGGGTTTCGTTCATAATTTGTTCAAAATTCTTTTAAAATTCTTTTACATAATAATCATGATTTCTTCATCTTTACAGGATATCATATAGTCATAAACAGATAAACATCCGATGTGATGCTGCTTATAAGATTTTTTTCATAATACTCGGGCTGATGTAACCATCAGCTCTCCTCCCTTTTTCAAATAATCATTTTGTTGAGAAAAGCACCAGCGCAGGTGCTTTTTTCATTGCGTTTTATTTCAATTTCCCGGCTGATATGGTATACTGATGCTGAAAACGGAATTTCCATAAAGGAGCTGATGATCTTGCCGGGCTTTACCACGCATTACCTGTTTGGCGTTAAATCCTATAACGACCTGCCAAACAATTACTTAAAACATGTCATATCAAAATACCGCGGGCTCTATCAGATCGGCCTGCAGGGGCCGGATATTTTCTTTTACAATATCCCGATCCTGCGCCACCGCGATTATCGAAACGTAGGCTCCTACATGCACGAACACCATGTAAATCTATTCTTCAGGAATTATCTGAACGAGATCTTCTCTATTCAGTCCCGTCAGCAGCGGGAGCAGGCAATCTCCTATTTTGCCGGCTTTCTCTGCCACTATGCGGCAGACTCCATCTGCCATCCTTATGTTTATGGCCGGATCCAGTATAATACTGAGGGAAACCCGTCGCAGATCCATGGGCTTCATGCAAAGCTGGAAAACGACATTGATCTGCTGCTCCTGAGAAAATTTAAAAATAAGAAGCCATCCGAATTTAATCAGGCCGCAACGATCTGCCTTAACGGACAGGAGGTTCAGTTTCTATCAAAGTTTTTGAGCCGCTGTATCAATCTCACCTACTATCCGATCACGGTGAGCAATAACTTTCAGGTAACGGAGGGAATGGTCAGCCGCTCCATCTACGCGATCCGTTTCGGAGGACGTCTTCTTTCCGATCCGGCAGGGCGCAAGCGGGACACGATCCGCTTCGTGGAAGCCATGTTCCTGAGACATCCTGTCGCATCCCAGAAGCTCGTTACCGATGATGCCCCAAGGGGTGTCCGGAATACCCTGAATCTGGATCATGAGGTCTGGACAAATCCATGGAAGCCGCAGCTCGCTTCCTCTGCCTCCTTTGTAGATCTGTATCGGCAGACCCTTCAAAAATGTAATATCGTTTATTATCATCTGAACGTCCTCCTGACCGGGCCAATCCCGCCCGACCATCAGGCTATGGAGCCGCTTCTCGGGGAATTGGGGAATTACTCTTACCACAGCGGACTGGATGTCGGATGAACAAAATATATATCTTAAGGAAAAGGAGAACAACATGAAACCAGTAATTTTACTTTCCGGCGGAACCGGTGCTGCTGCAAACGGAACCCCCACCTGGGCTTTAAACCAGAATTATGCGGATACCATCACACGGGGCGGCGGAATCCCGCTCTTAGCCGTAAATAATGACTGTGCGGAAGAATATGCCGATCTGGCAGATGCCCTTCTTCTCTCCGGCGGCAAGGATGTCGCAACCGAATATTACGGTCAGAAGCAGACCTGCGAATTCAGCATCGTAGATCCTCTCCGGGACGATCTGGAAATGAAGCTGATCAAAGCCTTTGTTGACAGAAAGAAGCCTATCTTCGGTATCTGCCGCGGAGTTCAGATATTAAACATTTATTTTGGCGGTACCCTGATCCAGGATATCCCCTCCGAGCTTGGCGGCGACCACAACAAGGGTGTCTGCCATCCGGTCGAATTAAAAGAGGATTCCATTCTCGGCAAGCTGTTCGGAAACTCTATGGAAGTCAACAGCTACCATCATCAGGCTCTGGGCGAGCTGGGCAAGGGCATGATCGCAACTGCATGGGCTGATGCCAACGGTCACCGCATCGTGGAAGCCATCGAGCATGAAACACTCCCGATCTGGGCAGTTCAGTGGCATCCTGAGCGTATGACTGGAGCTGCCACAAATCCGGAGCACTGCGTAGATTCCTTCCCGATCTTCCAGCATTTTATCGGTCAGTGCAGATAAACGCTTTATCCAAAAAGAGGAGCATCGCAGATGCGATACTCCTCTTTTTATTTGCACTTTCTAATTCTTCTTCGGCACGTCCTCGGACTCATCCTCCGGGCCGGCATCGTTTGTTTCAAGCTGAGCAAGGTCAATCTTCTCTCCTGCCTTGTAGCTCTTATCTACAAGCCACTTTCCATCCTCTGTTCCGACCTTTACCGATAAGGAAAACTGATCCCAGAGTCCTCCGAAGGAATCATCGGAAGCATTTTCAAGATCTGTGCTCTGGACTGCCACAATATCATTGAACTGTCTTACGAGCATAGTTGCATATTCTTCTGCATCTTCCTTTGAAGTACCGTTTAAAAGAACCCATGTCAGCTCTACGGACATTTTGCTCTCATCGGCAGTAAAATCCATCTTAACAGACTGCGGGAATACACTCTTATCGGTGAAAAGGGCTTCCGCCTGATCTCTTACCTGATCCCAGTCATAAAGAGAAGTATCCTCTGTCTCATCATCGAAAACAAGGATATTGTCTTCTCTTGCCAGTGTAACATCGGCCTCTCCGCCATCCTTTAATTTATCCGGGTCAACTTCCTCGTTCCCCATCTCTACTACGGTAGCATCCGTGCTGCTTTTCGTACATCCGCCAAGTGCCAGTACAACCAAAGACAGCACAGCCATTTTCTTTAATAAATTCATCATAATTTCCTCCTGTGATTTCAGTGGCTTTTTGCACACCAACGTATTATAAACGATTCTCCTGCATTTTTGTACCCCTTTTTTCAAAAAGTCATAAATATTTCATGAAGTTGTAACTTTTTTCCGGGTTTCCCGGCTGGACTCCGGCATATTTTGGGTATCCTTTATGATATAGACCGGTCTGTCCTTTAATTCGGCAAACAGGATCGCGATATATTCTCCTATGATACCGACAATGACAAACAGCACCGCAAACATAAAGGCCATAAGGACAACGATCGTGGCATACCCGCTGGGCGCACCATACTTGGCCCATGTATAGATCGTATAGATCATCATGAGGATTCCGAACATCGCCACACCGCAGCCTGAATAAATTCCCAGCTTCAGCGGAAGGTCGGAAAAGCAGAGGATCGTATTGATGGAGAAGCGGAACAGGCTTTTTATGCTGTACTTGCTCTCCCCGGCAAATCTCGGTCTCGCTTCATATTCCAGTGTAGTCTTATTAAAGCCCAGACTCTGGACATAGCCGCGCAAAAAGCGTACCTTTTCGCGATAGCTCGTTCTGAGGACATCGGCTGCTGCCCTGTTTACGGCAAAAAAATCTGACGCATTGGGCTCAAACTTTACATCAGACAGATGGTTGATGAGCTTATAGAAGGCTGCCGATGTGATATTTTTGATCAGGCCTGCCGTCCTGTTTTTTGTCCGCACCATGTTGATCACTTCATATCCGGCATCAAACTTTTCCAATATCTTCGGGATACATTCCGGCGGATGCTGCAGATCCGCATCCATACAGATGACCCCGTCTCCCAAGGCATGGTCGATCCCTGCGATCATAGCTGCCTCATGGCCGAAATTCCTCGAAAAATTGATGACCCTGACCTTCGGATTCTTTTGGGCCAGCTCTGACAGGATCGGCAGAGAGCCGTCTGTACTTCCGTCATTGACGAATATAAGCTCGTAGTCCCATGTCTGCGGAAGCTCCCTTAAGATCTTCCCCGTGTCCTGATAAAATTCACGGAGAGCCAGCTCCTCATTGTAGACCGATACTACCACAGAAACCAACTTATCCATAGATTTTTATCTCCATATCTGAATGCTCCGGAATACGTTTTTCTTCCGGAGGCAGCTTCATATAATCTCCGTATACCTGCGTCAGATAATGCTCCCAGCCCTCCGGGATAAAGAGCGTTGTATCCTCAAATTCTGTTTCCTTTACGCAGTCACTCCACTCCCGTTTCATTTCCACATAGTAGTAGTTGGGGGCATAGTTTGTATAAAAGTAAAGCTCTGTCCTGCGGGCGGCATCTTTTTTACAGAGCTTCCTCCAAAGCCTGTAGGTAACAGGGAACGGGATCAGCTTTCCGATATTGGAAAGGACGCCGACAAAAAGCTTCATTTTTCCTTTGTAATCCGAATAATCGATCCGCCAGCGGTGTCCGAGAGCCAGTCCATACACAATGCAATGGAAAAGCTTTGTAAGCTTTTTCTCCAGCTTTCCGTCCGGCAGGGGATCCAGAATAAACAGATCCACATTCAGGCGGCTGATCTTATCATCATAAAACTCCATTTTTCCGGATTCTTCAAATTTCCGGCTGTTATTGTAGGTGATGCGGGGAACAAAATCAAAAAATGCCTTTCCGCCATGATATTCATCCGGCTCCACAAGGGACATGCCCTCCGGCAGCTCTCTCCTGGCTACCTTGGCAAACATCTCGTAATTCGCCCTTGTAAATACCACATCCACATCATCATCCCATGGGATAAAGCCCTTATGGCGCACGGCTCCGAGGAGAGTCCCGGAGTCCAGCGCATATTTGATCTTATATTTTCGACAGATCCGATCGATTTCCTTTAACAGCTTCAGGTTCGTTTCATGAACCTTCGTCAGGTCAAAGGCTTCTTCCTGTTTGTTTGTATTCACTGTAATGATCCCTCTTTAATCACTTTTGCCATGTAGTCGATCTTCTCGTCCGTCATTCCCGGATATACGCCGACCCAGAAGGTATCTGTCATGATGCGGTCTGTATTGGAAAGCGTACCGACAACACGATATCCCTCTCCGCTCTTTCTCATCTCGTCAAAGCAGGGATGCTTTGTCAGGTTTCCGGCAAAGAGCATTCTGGTCTGTACGCCATGCTCCTCCACATATCTGACAACGCGATTTCTGTCTACCCCCGGCTTGCAGGTGATCAGGAAGCCGAACCAGCTCGGGCGGGAGTTTTCAGCCGCCTCCGGAAGGATCAGACGGTCGGAGCAGTCCGCCAGTGCTGCCTTCAGGCGGTCAAAGTTGTGGCGTCTTTTTTCCACAAAGGACGGAAATTTATCTAACTGAGCACATCCGATAGCCGCCTGCATATCGGTGGCCTTTAAGTTATAACCAAAATGGGAATATACATACTTGTGGTCATAGCCCAGAGGCAGCTCGCCATACTGTCTGTCAAAGCGATGGCCGCACAGGTTATCACAGCCTGACGGACATACACAATCGCGTCCCCAGTCACGGAAGGAGCGGATGATCTTATTTAAGAGCGGATCGTTTGTATAGACAGCTCCGCCTTCGCCCATTGTCATGTGGTGGGGCGGGTAGAAGCTGGAGGTACCGATATCTCCGACGGTTCCCGTAAATTTTTCCTCGCCGTTGATCGTATATCTGCTGCCCAATGCATCACAGTTGTCCTCCACCAGCCACAGGCCATGCTTCGTACAAAATTCCTTAACGGCCCTCAGATCGAACGGGTTTCCTAAGGTATGGGCTATCATGACTGCCTTCGTTTTATCTGACAGCGCCGCCTCCAGCATATTTACATCAATATTATACTGTGGGATCGTTACATCCACGAAAACAGGAACGGCTCCAAACTGGATTGCCGGGGTCACCGTTGTCGGGAAGCCGGCTGCCACCGTAATGACCTCATCTCCGCGCTTAACACGGCGTTCTCCAAGGAGCGGAGAGGTCAACGCCATAAATGCCACCAGATTCGCAGAGGAACCGGAATTTACCAGCGAACAGAATTTTACCTTCAGATATTCTGCCAGCTTCTTCTCAAACTGATCCGTGTAGCGTCCGGATGTCAGCCAGAATTCTAAGGAGCTGTCCACCAGATTTACCATCTCCTGCCTGTCATAGACTCTGGATGCGTAAGGAATGCGGTCTCCCTCATGAAATTCTTTTTTCTGATTATGAAATTTATCTGCATACTCCGCCACCAGGGACAGTATCTCCTCTCGGGCTTCGGCTTCTGTTTTATTTTCAAACATTCTTATATCCTCCATAGCATGTACTTATTCCTGTATCCGGAACATGTCTTTGATCTGCCTGTCCATTACTTCGATCACGTCTTTTCCGCTTTCCATGGCGCCAAACCACTCCGTTGTAAGCCCCATTGCTTCTTTCACATGAAAGCGTGGGCGCCATCCGAATACAGATTTTAAGCGGGAGCAGTCCAGCTTGAGGAAATTCGCCTCATGGGGGCCTCCGTCACTTTTATTGATCCATGTCATTTTGTTTCCCCACAGGCTGCAGAACATGTCGACAAGCTCTCCAGTGGTTACACAGTCCTGATCGTCCGGACCCACATTATAGTATCCGGCAAAGCTTTCATCCTCATACTGGGCTTTTGCGATCATAAGATAGACTGCCAGCGGCTCTAAGACGTGCTGGTAGGGTCTTGTGGAATGAGGATTCCGGACAACGATCGCCTCTTTTTTCATTGCGGCCCGGACGCAGTCCGGCACGATCCTGTCATTGGCAAAATCTCCGCCTCCGATCACGTTTCCGGCACGGCAGGTGGAAATCCCACAATTTCTCCCTTCAAAAAATGATTTTTTATAGCTGTGGGTCACAAGCTCCGAGCAGGACTTGCTGTTCGAGTAGGGATCGTATCCGTCCAGCCTGTCATTTTCGCGGTATCCGTACTCCCACTCCATATTTTCATACACCTTATCCGTCGTAACATTTAAAAAGGAACGGACACAGGAAAACAGCCGGACACATTCGAGAATGTTGACGGTTCCCATCACATTTGTTGCATAGGTGTATACAGGATCCTTGTAGGAATCGCGGACAATGGGCTGGGCCGCCAGATGAAGGACGATCTCGGGCCTTGTCTCCTCAAACACCTGCTTTAAATGCTCCAGATCACGAATATCGCCGATCACGGAGCGCATCCTTCCTTCAAGCCCCGCCATTGTAAACAGGGCCGGCTCTGTCGGAGCCTCTAAGGAATATCCGGTCACTAGGGCACCGGCATTAACTAAGATCCTGCTAAGCCAGCTGCCCTTAAATCCGGTGTGGCCGGTCACCAGTACCCGTTTGCCTTTATAAAACTCATACACTTCTTTCAGATTCATGTTCTCACTCCCGGCTGTTTATTTCCAGATCTTCCACGGTGCATTTCCGGACTGCCACATCTCCTCCAGCTGCTGCTTTTCTCTCTGTGTGTCCATGCACTTCCAGAATCCCTCATGACGATAGGCCATCAGCTCACCATCTCCGGCAAGTCCTCTTAACGGCCCCTGCTCAAATACGGTCGTATCGCCCTCAATGTAATCGAAGACGCCCGGATTCATGACCATAAAGCCTCCATTGATCAGGCTTCCGTCGTCATCATTCTTCTCGCGGAACGCATTGATCTGACCGGCCTCATCCATATCCAGCACACCGAACCTCTGGCCGATATTGACCGCTGTAATCGTAGCGATCTTTCCGTGGGAGCGGTGAAATTCCTCTAACGCCTTTAAATCGATATTGGAGAGTCCGTCTCCGTAAGTGAGCATAAACGGCTCGTCTCCCACATAGTCGCGGATCCGCTTTACCCGTCCGCCTGTCATCGTATTTAATCCTGTATCGATCAAGGTCACCTTCCACGGTTCGGAATAGTTATTGTGAACCTTCATGCTGTTATTGGCAAGATCAAAGGTGACATCCGAGGTATGCAGGAAATAATCTGCAAAGAACTCTTTGACCACATACTGCTTATAGCCCAGACAGATAATAAATTCATTATATCCAAACTGGGAATAGTATTTCATAATATGCCATAAGATCGGCTTTTCACCGATCTCGATCATTGGCTTCGGTTTTAAATGGCTCTCCTCACTGATCCTTGTACCAAATCCTCCTGCCAGAATTACAACCTTCATGGGTCCCCTCCTACTGTTTCTCCCGGAAAATATTCCATCCGTTTTCTTTTAATATAGTCAGCGCCTCCCGTGTTCCGGGTTTTCTGTATTCTAACGCTGCTTTCAATGTTTCCTCTGATTCCTGTTCAAAGTTCATCAATATCTGCTTTACTTCCAGATTATGGCTCTTTCTGTGGCGTCCGAAGGAAAATTCCTCCGCTGTGGTCAGAAGATTTCCTGCAAGAAAGACGGAAGCCGTAAGGGCCATGACTGCCTTCCAGCGAATCTTCCTGTGGGGTTCCTCCTGCCATACCAGTGCGAAGGTCAGCAGGATCCCGAGGATCCCGATCTGATACTGGAGTGCATAGCGGGAGCTCATCCCGTAGCAGTCGTTCGGCATGAAGATCCACCGGCTCACAAGCACCATCAGATGGTTCATTCCTCCTCCGGCTAACAGCATGAGCGGAAGGATCGTCCTTTCCGCCAGCCCGCTGGAAAAGTTAAGCCACAATGCCATAAAATAGGCTAAGATAACAAGCAGTCCCAGAAGGCACCACACCTTCCCCGGGATACCTGTCAGATGCCTGTCTATCAATTCTACTCCAAAAACCATAGATGCGAAAGACTTAAGTAGAAATTTAATAAAAAATACAGGTTCCTTTAATAAATTCTGCGTGAGAGAGCCTCCTGCTGCTCCCGAATACTCATATACTGCCTGTGAATTGCTCCACAGATAGATAAGAAACGGAATGACCGCATCAAAAAGTGCCAAGATCAGTCCGCATCTGTTCCACACGCGTTTTTTCCAAAACAGGAACAGATAGGCAAGAACAAGCGTGACCGTGTAGATCGCACAGTAGGGCCCTGCCACGCCCAAGGTGATAAGGGGCGGAAGGACAAAAAGCAGCACACGGCTTCGTAC
>USQV01000014.1 GCA_900556965.1 uncultured Clostridium sp. | reverse complement strand
TGAGCAAGCTCATGGGGGAGACCTTCTGACCCTGTATCTTACAAAGCAGTTTTCACGAAAATATCATAGATGGCACGGACGGCATCTTCGAAATCCTCGTTTTTCACACCGATGATGATGTTCAATTCACTGGAGCCCTGATCGATCATTTTAATATTGACACGGGCGTGGGAGAGAGCGGCAAACACTCTTGCAGCGGTTCCTCGGTTTGATTTCATGCCACGGCCGACTACGGCGATCACAGCAAGATCGGATTCCAGATCGATCAGATCCGGGTGAACAGCACGATGGATCCCGGAGATGACAGACTGCTCTTTTTGCTGAAATTCATCCTGATGGACAAGGACGGTCATGGTATCGATACCGGACGGCATATGTTCAAAGGAGATCCGGTTATCCTCAAAGACCTCCAGAACCTTTCTGCCGAAGCCGATCTCCGTATTCATCATGGCCTTATCAATGATAATGGAGCAGAAGCCTTTTTTTCCTGCGATGCCGGTGATCGTAAAGGGTGATTTCTTGCTTGTGTTTTCTACGATCATAGTACCCGGATCATCCGGGCGGTTTGTGTTTTTGATATTGATCGGGATTCCCTCGACCCGCACCGGGAAAATAGCATCCTCGTGGAGAACGCTGGCCCCCATATAGGAAAGCTCCCGAAGCTCTCGATAGGTGATCGTTTCGATAGGAACCGGATTTTCTACGATTCTTGGATCTGCAACAAGAAAACCGGAAACGTCCGTCCAATTTTCATACAGGTCTGCGTGAATGGCGCGGGCAACGATGGAGCCGGTTATATCCGAGCCGCCGCGGGAAAATGTGGTGATCGAACCATCCGGTGCGGAGCCGTAGAACCCCGGGATAACGACCTGCTTCATATTTTCAAGCCGTGCTTCCATCTCCTCATTCGTTTTTTCGGAAAGAAAGTTTCCGTGCTCATCAAAGAAGATCACTTCCGCTGCATCCAGAAACGGAAATCCCAGATAATGTGACATAATGATTCCGTTCAGATACTCTCCTCGAGAAGCGGCGTAAGATCTTCCGGCCTTTTTAAGAAAGTTTTCTTCAATCTTATCAAATTCAAAGTCCAGATTCAGGTTCAAGTCAAGTCCATTGATAATATCCACAAATCTCTTTTTGATCTGTTCTAAGATACGCTTATAGCTCTGTCCGCTTGCTGCTGCATCATAACACTGGTAAAGAAGGTCAGTTACCTTTACATCCTTACTGTCACGCTTTCCCGGGGCAGAGGGCACTACATAGCTTCTTGACTTATCGGCAGCAATAATCGCTTTTACTTTCTTGAACTGTCTTGCACTGGCCAGAGAGCTGCCGCCGAATTTTACCACTTTCTTCATAATTTATGTCTCCTGTGTATGTTCTTTTAATGTATGATCTTGGGTGTGGGGAAGTATTCAAATAATACCTTTGCGATCATCTTGTCCTTGGAAATATAGTGGTTATTCCAGTATCGTGCATCCAGAGAATAATTTCGGTTGTCACCCATCATGAAATAACTGTTTTCCGGAACTTCAAAATGCAAAGTTTCATTCTGATTCATGGGCTCTGCAATATATGGCTCATCTAATGGGGTATCGGAGCCATTCAGATATACCTTGTCATCAATAATGTCGATCACATCGCCGGGAAGACCGATCACACGCTTTACATAATAGATCGTGCGTGCATGTTTTCCGACTGCTTCACCGCAGCGTGGGCATTCCTCTGCCTTTTCCCCCTCTATAATGACATGACAGTTAGGACACTGCCAGCCAAAAACAAAAATGGCCACATCTCCACGTTCCGGATCGGAGAATTTGTAATGAAGCCTTGAGCCGATGACCCGGCTGCCGGTCATGATCGTTTTTTCCATAGAGCCGGTAGGAATTTCACTGTTGGCGATGATAAAGGTGGTGAGCACAAATGCTATGACAGCTGCGGAAACAATAACTTGAATCCAGCTGATGATCTCATCCTTCCAATTGATTTTTTTCTTGTTTTCGTTTTCCATAATTTTCCTGTAACCTCATTCGACTTAAGATACTATACGAAATATAATGAGTTTATGATAATTTGTCAAGTTTCGCAAGAACTTTTCACAATTGTCCTTCAAAATTTTTGAATTGCCACTCCCGAATCAGCTTGTATAGCGTATTGGAAAATGATAGAATGTAAATAATTCAGAACGAAAAGAAATCAACGGATTTTGGAGGGATGAATTATGGAAAGAATACTATATGATATGATGGACTGGGCCGGAATCGAAGAAATTGTGTATTCTGAATGTAATGATCCGTGCCGCCTTCTCGGAGCCCATGTAGTAAGAGAAGGTCTTCTGATCCAGGCATTCCTTCCGGGAGCAAAATCGGTGACCGTAAAGCTGGGGGGAAACAGATACCCGATGCAGATGGCAGATGAAGAAGGCTTTTTTGCCGTACTGATCGAGGGGAGAATGGAGCTGGAGCCCTATACGTTTATAACGAAATATGAAGACGGAAAGCCGATAGAAACAGAGGATCCGTATTCCTACCGCTTCCAATCTCGGTTTAAAGAGAATGATCTGAAAAAATTTGAGGCGGGGATCTACTACAATTCATACGAAAAGCTGGGGGCCCATCCGGTTACGGAAAACGGTGTGACGGGCGTCAGCTTTGCCGTGTGGGCACCGGAAGCGATCCGCGTTAGTGTGGTCGGAGATTTCAACTTATGGGACGGCAGAAGGCATCAGATGAAAAGACTTGGGGATTCCGGGATCTATGAGCTCTTTATTCCGGAGCTTAAGGCCGGGATGCTCTATAAATATGAAATAAAGACAAAAGCCTGTGAACCGATGCTTAAGGCGGATCCCTACGCAAACTATGCACAGCTCCGCCCCGATACGGCCTCTGTTATATGGGATATGGACGGATACGAATGGGAAGATAAGGAGTGGATGGATAAAAGAGGACAGGCCCACGGAAAAGAAATGCCGATGTCTGTTTATGAGGTACATCTGGGTTCATGGATGCAGAAGCCGATCGCTCTTGATGAAAACGGAAAAGAAATCAACGGAAGCCAGTTTTACAATTACAGGGAGATCGCTGAAAAGCTTGCAGAATATGTAAAAGAAATGGGCTACACTCATGTTGAGCTTCTTCCCGTTATGGAGCATCCGCTGGACGCCTCGTGGGGCTATCAGGTTACCGGCTATTATGCACCGACGAGCCGTTATGGTACCCCGGATGATTTTCGGGCCTTTATGGATCATCTGCACCGGGAGGGGATCGGAGTTATCCTCGACTGGGTACCGGCCCATTTCCCGCGGGATGCCCATGGTCTGGCTGCTTTCGATGGTACCTGCCTGTATGAACACAAGGATCCGCGACAGGGCTCACATCCGCACTGGGGAACGCTGATCTATAATTACGGAAGACCACAGGTATCCAATTTCCTGATCTCCAATGCCCTGTTTTGGGCAAAGGAATATCATGCAGACGGGATCCGTATGGATGCGGTTGCCTCTATGCTCTATCTGGATTACGGGAAAAATGCCGGAGAATGGGTCGCCAATATCTATGGAGGCCATGAAAATCTGGAGGCAGTGGAATTTCTGAAGCATTTAAACTCAATTTTCCATAAAGAGATCCCCGGAGGTCTTCTGATCGCCGAGGAATCAACGGCATGGCCACAGATCACCGGCAATGTTTTAGACGGCGGCCTTGGCTTTGACTACAAATGGAATATGGGGTGGATGAATGATTTCCTTGATTATATGCAGTGCGACCCATATTTCAGAAATCAGCATTACGGCGAGCTGACCTTCAGCATGCTTTATGCCTACAGCGAGAAATTTGTGCTGGTATTTTCTCACGATGAGGTGGTGCATGGAAAAGGCTCCATGGCCGGAAAAATGCCGGGAGATACGCAGGAAAAGAAATTTGCAAATCTGAGAGTGGCTTACGGATTTATGATGGGACACCCGGGAAAGAAGCTTCTGTTTATGGGACAGGATTTCGGCCAGATGGACGAATGGAATGAAAACAGGAGCCTCGAATGGGAACTTCTCAAATATCCGATCCACGAAAAAATGCGGAATTATGTGAAGGCACTCAATCATTTATATCAAACCAGTCCGACATTATATGAGTTAGACGATGAGCCGGAGGGCTTTGAGTGGATCAACTGCACTTATAATAAGGAAAATCTGATCATATTTGCCCGACACGGCAAAAAAGAAGATGAGGCACTTCTCTTTATCTGCAACTTTGATACGATCGCCCATGAAAAATTCCGTATCGGAGTGCCTCAGGCCGGAAAATATAAGGAGATCCTGAACAGTGATGCAGAGGAATTTGGCGGAGACGGAATGGTGAACCCGAGGATGAAAACGTCGCAGAAAGAAGAATGGGATGGCCGGGATCATTCGATCACCATAAATATCGCTCCCCTCAGTGTATCTGTTTTCCGTCACATCCCGCAGTCGGAAACATCTCCACGCGGAAAGAAGGATAAAAGGGATACAATAGCCACAGAAAATACAAAAAATGCAAAAAGCATAAAAGATGCAAAAGATGAAAAAAATAAAAAAGATACGAAAAGTACAAAAAATATAAAATCCGGCGGGAAGGAAATATCCGGTAAGGCCGCAGAGATCGTCAGAGCTGCAAAGGGAAAGCTGGATGCGGCAAAGGGAAGAAGGGCGGCAAGAAAAACGGATCCCGGAGCGGAAAAATAATTGCATAATTTAACCGAATCAAGTAGCGAAGCGGATTGCGAATATCCGCTTGACAATTAAGGAGGGATCTGTTCTGAATCTCGATAAATTAGATATCTCCGCAGTGGCGGATGCGAAAACCTCTACCCTTGCGGAGCTGGGACACAAGATGATCGGACCGGGAATGAGGCTCGTGACAGCCCTGTTAATGGTGTTTATCGGACTGAAGATCATAAAGGCCGTGAGAACCGGTATGCGAAAGTCCATGAAACGCGCCGGGCTCGAGATCACACTTACTAAATTCTTAGATGCACTGTTAAATGCAGTGCTGACCGGTATCCTGATCTTTATGACAGCAGAGGTGCTGGAGATAAAGACCACATCGCTGGTGACGATAGTGGGAGCCTTTACGCTGGCCCTGAGCCTTGCCATGCAGAATACCCTATCCAACTTTGCCGGAGGTGTCATGGTCCTGTTTTTAAAACCCTTTAAGGTCGGAGACTATATAAAGACCTCAAATGGAGAAGGGACTGTGGAGGCGATCGGCCTCGTCTATACCACACTCCTTACGTTGGATAACCGGAAGGTCATTATCCCCAACAGCAGCATCTCCAGCGCACCCCTTACGAATTTCACGGGAATGGACAAGCGGAGGCTTGTGCTGAACGTTGGGATCGGATACTCCTCGGATCTGAAGAAAGCCAAACAGCTTCTGCAGGAGCTTTTAGAGCAATGCCCGGCAATCCTAAAGGAGGATGGGATCATGGTGGCAGTGGAGAGTCTGGGAGAAAGCAGCGTGGGACTTACTGCCCGGGGCTGGTTAAAGACAGAAGACTATTGGCCGACAAAATGGAAGCTGACGGAGGAGATCAAGCTGACATTTGACCGGGAAGGGATCGAAATTCCATATAATTACCTGAATGTCTGTGTATCAAAGGATAATTAACGGCTGTACCGGGACATCCCCGGGAAGGGAGCAGTTATGATAAAAGAAGCAGCAGAATTTGCAAAAAGAGTACATGAAGGGAAATTAAGGAAAGGCTCCGGGATCCCTTATATCGTCCATCCGTTTGAGGCGGCAGTGATCGTATCCGGTCTTACCAAGGATCCGGAGGTCATCAGCGCCGCGCTTCTCCATGACGTGATCGAGGATACGCCGGTCACCTACGAGGAGCTTGGAGAAAGGTTTGGACAAAGGGTAGCCGATCTTGTCTTAGCTGAAAGCGAGGACAAATCAAAGACATGGAAGGAACGAAAGGGGGCAACGATAGAACGGTTAAAGACGGCTCCGAGAGAGGTCAGGATGATCTGCTTGGGAGATAAATTAAGCAACCTAAGAAGTACAGCGGCCGATTATCTGGTCAAGGGGGACGAGGTCTGGAAGAAATTCCGCGTTACGGATAAAAAGGAACACGAGTGGTACTATCGGGGAGTGTTTGAGTCTCTGCAGGATTTTAAGGGAGAAACAGCATACGAGGAATCCATGCGGCTCATAAAGGACATTTTTGGATAAAATACATATAGAAAACAGGTGGTGTAGTAAAAATGAGAAAGATTAAAGCAATTTTAAAAGGAACAATCTTGGCTGTTCTGGCAGCGGCAGGCACGGCCGCCATGGCCTTTCCGGCTAGCGCGGAAGAAACGATGGGAGCGGTGTACGGAGTACATAGCTATGGAAAAGGATGGGCTGAAACAGTTGATGACAATGTTTATGAGAGTGCAGCGAACGGCTCTTATGTGACAGCGATCACGGCCTCCTTAAAAAATCAGCCGGCCGGGATGACCGGAACCATATCCTATCAGGTAAATGTAAGCGGCTTCGGATGGCAGGAATGGAAGGAGAACTTTACTCCGGCGGGAACGACCGACACGGATCAGCCGTTAGAGGCAGTCAGAATGCAGCTTACCGGTCAGCTGGAGGAAAACTATGATCTGTATTATTCTGTTTTCCAGAGCGGAAGCTGGACAGAGCTTGTAAAAAACGGAGAAACAGCAGGAACAGAGGCACAGGGACTCCGGGTTGACGGGCTTCGTGTGGCTGTAATGCCGAAAAACGGAGGACTGCCGGCAGAGGGCAAGCATAAGGGACGTCAGATCGACCCATCCAGACCGATGGTCGCTCTTACCTTTGATGACGGCCCTTCCGGACAGACTGCCAGGATTTTAGATTGTCTGGAGTCCAATGGTGCAGTCGCAACCTTCTTTATGGTCGGAAACCGGATGGGTAAATATCCGGAAACGATAAAACGGATGGTAGCTTTAGGATGCGAACCGGCGAGCCACACATGGGATCATTCCTATATCAGCAAGCTGTCATCGTCAGCATTGTTGAACAATCTGAACCAGGTCGATGCAGCCCTTCAGGAGATCGCAGGAGTTAAGACGATTATTATGAGACCTCCGGGAGGCTTTATCAACGATGCCTCAAAGCAGACACTGGCTCAGAAGGGAGTTCCGGCGATCCTCTGGTCGATAGATACACTGGACTGGAAAACGCGGAATACCCAGAACACGATCAATACAGTTTTAGGCTCGGTTCGGGACGGAGATATCGTCCTGATGCACGATCTGTATGAGGCATCTGCGGATGCGGCATTGGTATTGATACCGGAGCTGATCCGCCGTGGCTATCAGCTGGTAACGGTCAGTGAGATGGCAGCTCTCCGGGGCGGAGCACAGCCCGGAGTTTCTTATCACTCCTTCCGGCCGTAGCTTGACCCGAATCAATCAGCAAAGGATCACAGAATGGCTGTCCGATATCCATTCTGTGGTCTTTTAAATTTAAGGGATTGCTTTTTACTCCAAAAAAAATTATAATTAATTTTATTACCAAAATGGGTGAGGTGCAGCGTGACAGACCGCCGGCATTTCCTCATACGAAAGGGTGTGAGAAATAAATATGGAAGAAGATAAACTGAAAAAAATTGAGACTGAGCTGGAAGCCCCGGCCGATTTTACAAGTCCGGAGGTATTATACGAGGATCTGGTCCGCAGCATAAAAAAATACCATCCCTCAGATGATCTGAGTATGATAGAAAAAGCGTACCGTATCGCCAGAGACGCCCATAAGGATCAAAAGAGAAAATCCGGAGAGCCATATATTATCCACCCCTTGTGTGTGGCGATCATTCTGGCGGATCTGGAGCTGGATAAGGAATCCATTATAGCCGGTATCCTCCATGACGTGGTAGAGGATACGGTTCTCACAGGGGATGAGCTTAAGAGTATGTTCGGCGCGGAGGTCGCGCTTTTGGTCGACGGTGTCACAAAGCTGACACAGTTGTCATGGTCGGCCGATAAGGTGGAAATGCAGGCAGAGAACTTAAGAAAAATGTTTCTTGCCATGGCAAAGGATATCCGTGTCATCCTGATCAAGCTTGCTGACCGACTCCACAATATGCGTACTCTGCAGTATATGAGACCGGAGAAGCAGAAGGAGAAGGCAAGAGAAACGATCGAGATCTATGCACCGCTGGCAGATCGTCTCGGTATTTCAAAGATCAAGATTGAGTTAGACGATCTGGCGCTTAAGTATCTGGAGCCGGAGGTCTACAACGACCTGCAGGAGAAGATCGCTCTGACAAGTGAAGCGCGCCAGAAATTTATCAATGATATCATTGCAGAGATCAGCATTCACATGAAAAATTCCGAGATCGAATGTGAGATCAGCGGAAGGGTCAAGCACTTCTTCAGTATTTACAAAAAAATGGTGAACCAGCATAAGACGCTGGATCAGATCTATGATATTTTTGCCGTGCGTATTATCGTAGATTCCGTAAAGGATTGCTATGCGGCGCTCGGCGTGATCCATGAAATGTATAAGCCGATCCCCGGCCGTTTCAAGGATTATATCGCCATGCCAAAACCGAATATGTACCAGTCACTTCATACAACACTGATCGGAACGAACGGACAGCCCTTCGAGATCCAGATCAGAACCTTTGAAATGCACCGGATCGCAGAATTCGGTATCGCTGCCCACTGGAAATATAAGGAAAGCGGAAGCGGACAGGCAGCTGCAGGCAGCGAGGTAGAAAAGCTCAGCTGGCTCCGTCAGATACTGGAATGGCAGCAGGACATGTCCGACAATAAGGAATTCCTGAGCATGATAAAGAGCGATCTGGATATGTTCTCCGACAGTGTATACTGCTTTACCCCGAACGGAGATGTAAAGGCGCTTCCAAGCGGCTCCACACCAATCGACTTTGCCTATGCGATCCATACGGCTGTCGGAAATAAGATGGTCGGAGCGAGAGTCAACGGAAAGCTTGTTAATATCGATTATGTGATTCAGAACGGTGACCGGATCGAGATCATGACATCCCAGAACTCCAAGGGCCCGAGCAGAGACTGGCTTAATCTGGTAAAGAGCAGCCAGGCGAAGAATAAGATTAATGCGTGGTTTAAACAGGAGAGAAAGGCAGACAATATCGCCCGCGGCCGCGAAATGATCGACCGTTACTGTAAGGCCAAGGGGATCAACTATACGGAGATCAGCAAGCCGGAGTATATGGAAAAGGTCATGACACGCTATGCGTTCCAGGACTGGGATTCTGTACTGGCATCTGTCGGCCACGGCGGCCTTAAGGAAGGCCAGGTCGTAAATAAGATGCTGGAGGAGCAGGCGAAGAAGATCAAGCGCGAGGTAACGGACGCTACGATCTTAGATACACTGGCGGAGAGCAATAAACCGGCGGTGGTTCCGATCCGGGGAAAATCAAAGAGCGGTATCGTGGTAAAAGGGATCCATGATCTTGCCGTTCGTTTTTCCAAATGCTGTAACCCGGTTCCGGGAGACGAGATCGTTGGCTTTGTAACAAGGGGCCGCGGCATCACGATCCACAGGACAGACTGTACGAACATTCTGGAGCTTCCTGAAACAGAAAGAAACCGGCTGATCGATGCCGAGTGGCAGGGAAGTGAAGACGACAAGGGACCGGCCAGTTATTCTGCAGAGATCCTTATTTTCGGCAATAACCGAGTTGGCCTTTTCGTGGATATCTCAAAAGTATTTACGGAAAGACAGATCGACGTGACCAGTATGAGTGCCCGCACAAATAAGCAGGGAAAAGCTACGGTAACCATGTCCTTTGATGTTCATGGCGTCGAGGAACTGAATAATCTGATGGCAAAATTAAGGCAGGTGGAAGGAATCCTTGATATTGAGAGGAGCACCGGCTAAAATAAAGTGAGCCTGTCGACACCAGCAGGGGCCGCAGGCATCAAAATCGGGGGCTTTTGCCCCTGATATCTATTTATCGGAGGAAAAAGAAATGGGTGTAATTCGTGTAAAGAGCTTGCTTGTCGGAATGGTGCAGACTAATTGCTACCTGGTTTATGATGATGAGACAAAGCGCGCGGCGATCGTTGATCCGGGTGACAGTGCGGACATGATCATAAATGAGTGTAAAAATCTGAACCTGAAGCCGGAGGCAATCCTTCTGACCCATGGACACTTTGACCATATTATGGCAGCGGAGGCGGTAAAGGCAGAATGGGATATTAAAATATATGCATGCGAAAAGGAGCTTGAGGTCCTGAGAGATGGTGAAAAAAATATGATGATGAAATATTACAGAAGATCCATCACTCTGGAGCCGGATGTTACCCTGCGGGACGGCGAAACCTTTGAGGCAGCCGGCATGGTATGGAAGATGATCGAGACACCGGGCCATACGATCGGCTCCTGTTGCTATTATCTGGAAAAAGAGGCTATTCTTTTCTCCGGAGATACCTTGTTCCAGACCTCCTACGGCAGAGTAGACTTCCCGACGGGAAGTGCCATGGATATGCTGGCTTCCGTGAAAAAACTGCTGGCGCTTCCGGAAAATGTGATCGTATATCCGGGACACATGGGAGAGACAACGATCGCCCATGAAAAAAAATATAATCCGCTGGCGAGGTATTAAAAATGCTGGGAATTTTATTGAACGATCCTTCGTATGAGCAGGATATCCGGGAGCTGATGATGGCATTTTATCCCGGTGAGACGTTCGCCCACGAAAAGCAGGATGATGTAAGGATGTATGTGGAGGGCGTTTATAACGGAGCCGGAGAATTTTGTCTCCGTATGCTCTGCGATGACCGGACAGAGGATGAAAGAACATTTCAGCTGGATTACTCCAACCGTCTGGCGGCAAAGACCGCTATTAAACGGGAATTATACAACATGCTCTCAAAACGGACAGGGAAGGAGCTTCCGTGGGGGACCTTGACGGGGATCCGTCCTACAAAGATCGCCCTGACCCGTCTCTATGAAGGATGGACAGAGGATGAAATCAGAAAATACATGGCAGACACCTACCTGACAAGCCGCGAGAAGATCGACCTCAGCGTGGAGATCGCAGAGAGAGAAAAAAATCTCCTGAGCCGCGTTGATTACGAAAATGGCTACAGTCTCTATGTCGGGATCCCATTTTGCCCGACTACCTGTCTGTACTGCTCCTTTACGTCCTTCCCGATCGGTGCATGGCGGGGAAAAATGCATCTGTATCTGGAGGCACTGTTTAAAGAGCTGGAATATGTAGCTCATCAGATGAAGGGAAAGACTTTGGATACGATCTACTTCGGCGGCGGGACTCCGACCGCTCTGGAAGCGGAGGAGCTGGATGCAATTTTGACAAAGATCGAGGAGACATTTGATCTGTCCGCCGTAAAGGAATTTACGGTGG
>USQV01000013.1 GCA_900556965.1 uncultured Clostridium sp. | reverse complement strand
CGGTCGTCTCAAACGGGCCATGGAAGTATTCACCTGTATGGAGGCATACGGCATGCTTCCACTGCATTTCCATGAAGTGGCAGCAGCACATGGAGTAAGCAACTCCGTAGTTCGGGCCGGAAGCCAGTACGTAGAAGATCGGCTCGTCTTTTTCTTTCTCTGCCCATTCCTTTGCTGCAGCGAGGCAGTTCTTCTTGCCGTTTTCAACGATCTCATCAATATATTTATAGGCATCCATTGCCTTTTCGTACTTATCCCAGTTTTCAAACTGATGGAGCAGCTCAAAGCCGATCCTTAAAGCATTGGCCTGGTTGGAATCGCTGTATACCTGATCGTCACCGTTGGAATATGTAACTACATACTGTCCTACCTTTGCCATTCCTGTCTGCATATTTCCTGTCATGGCAATGGTGATAGCTCCTGCCGCATTTGCGGTCTTTACTGCCTCTACTGTTTCTGCTGTTGCCTTTAAGGAGCAGATTACAGCCACGCATCTCTCATCCAGTTCCTTCGGTGTTGCATGAACAAATTCGTTACTTGTATAGGTTGTGGCACTAAAATTCTTTGCCTCACTCTGTAAAAGATATAATCCCGGGAAAATTGCTGCCTTGGAGCCGCCGCAGGCTACAAAGTATACATGTTTTAATCCGCCGACTTTATCCATTTTCTGTTTGATTTCTGCTACGATTTCTTTTACTGTCATTTTTATTCCTCCTGATTACTCATAAATGAAGTGAACGATCGCAATCCGCTTTCGCAGCTTGCTCATGAACACAGTTGCTTCGCCTATTGTTCCGCACACTTTAAGCAGCGGAATGCTTATCTTCATTCAAAATGCTTTCCGTGTCCGAAAGCTCCCTGAACCATACAGGTCTGGGACGCAAATTCCGCCCCTGCTTCCATGGCTTTCTTTAATTCTGCCTGATAAAAGGCTTTATCCGACCGCATCTTCTCCGGTTCCTTTTCCTCACTTTCGAGGATCGAAAGAAGAAAGGCCGTCGCAAAGGAATCTCCGGCACCGAGCGTATCGAATGCCTCTACCAGTTTCGGAGCCTGTGACATAAATATCTCTCCGTCATAGAATACGGCCCCACGGCTTCCGCAGGTCGCAATGACCTTCCCGCAGCCTGCCTTCTTCATTTTTTTACAGATCTCCTGTACCTCATCCTCCGGCAATTCTCCGCAGGATAAGAATGCATAGTCCGCATACGGTGCCGCAGCAGCTACCTTTTCTTCAACCTTCCACTGGCCGGAGAAATCATAGGACAGAGAAATGCCCGCCTCCTTAACCTTTGCCAGCTGGCTGTCAAAGTAGCCGTTATTACTTGTGTGGACATGCGAAAAGCTCTTAATATAGCGGATATCGTCCTCCGTCAGCTTTATCGGTCTTTCTTTTGTGATCCCACCTTTATTGCTGCCGAGAAAAACGCGGTCTCCATCTACCAGAGTAACTCTCGCATAGCCGTTTTCCCCATCATACTGTCTGCAATGTCCATGTTCCACTCCCAGCTCATCCAATGTTGCTATGACATGGCTTGCAACCTCATCACGTCCGAACACTCCCATATAGGAAGCATCCGCGCCAAGCATTTTTGCGTAAACCGAAAAGTTGAGTGCCTGTCCGCCGGGGAACATGGTCTTCAGGTGCTCATACTTATCGCACACGTTGTCTCCAATACCGATTACCCGCATTGTCGATCTCCTTTATAGGTTGTATATCATTATATAATGTTATATTATGTATAATAGCTCACGCCGGGTCATTTGTCAAGAATAAATCATAAAAAAATGGCTTTATCCCACGTAAATCAAAGGTAAAACGGACATCTTTCCCACAAACCGCAGATACTGCAGGTCATCTTTTCTGCCTTTTCCAGATAGATCAACGGACGTTCGACTTGAATTTTATGCCTGCTCAAATCGTTCCAGAATTTCCCGAACCGCCTGCAGTTCCAAGCCGGTTTCTGCTGCGATCTGGCTTTCTGTGTGCTTTTTTCGGAAAAGGCTGTAGATCTCAAGTACACGGTCAATTCCTTCCTTCACACCGGTTTCACGGCCGATTTTCTCGCCTTCCGCAAATTCTGCTTTTCGGATCAGTTCCTTCTCACGTTTTTCATCATATTCAAAGATACACACTTCGATCGCCTCCGTTCGATTCTTCCTCAGGAAATCACCCAGTATATTTTCCTCGATACATTCCGTTACCGCCTGCTCGACTGCCATATTTATGTCTCCGTCCCCGGCTGCATATTTCCGAATTTTGTTCACTAACAACATATATTCCTTCAGCAACTTACATGCGTCCAGAACCGCCTGCTGCTTGTCCGGATTGATATTTAAAACCTTTACTATCAGCTCTAATTCCGGCGTATCTATTTTCTGTTTAAAAGAGTGTGACAATCTAAGTTCACTTTCCGCCTCGCGATCCTCCTCGCCATTGTAAAATACCACAAAATGAGGAGTAGGAAGCTCCACTAAGGTTGAGGCGTACAGCGTCCGATCCCGGATCAGCATCTGGAACTCTTTCGCCACATAGATCAGAAAACGCAGCGGCATATTGGGATTCCATGTTGACTGATGTTCATACAGATTTAGCTGCATGTCCAATAGAAATGCCTGATCATTTTTCATATTCATGTATACTGCATTTTTCAATGTCACGATTTCCAGTTCCGCCGGATCCGTATAATGCGAATGATTCACCGCATTGTATAGACTTAGCAGATTTTCCCTTGTGCTGAAAATCATCCGGAACAAGGTGTCCTTATGATCTCTCCTTGCTCTTGTCAAAATTCTGTTTTTCATTCATCTCCTGCCCTTCAATTGTTGATAAATTGGATAAGCATAAGATTTTCTCAGATCGATCCCAGAACAGAATGTAAGATAAATATGAAGTGATGATAAAGAGAAATATATGCTTGATATTATCAATATATCATATCACGGGCATGGTTGCAAGGGGATATCCAATCGCTTAAACGAGTCAGGATAGAACAAAAAAGGCCGGACCCCTTTTTCAGTGTCTACAAACTATCTACAACGTCCATGTTTCCCCGTGATACAAGGCAGTCAAGGGGCTGCGAAGCAGCTTCCATTTACCCTTAACGGCTGGAATTATGCCAGCCAGAAAACCAAACGATCAGACCTAACGGAACCTTCCGACGCCAAGCCAGGTTCAAACTACCAATGAGCTTTTGTTACCGATAACGATAACTGCTCATGATTAATATAGACCTTCAAAATCCCCAAGATTTCAGATAAATCCTTAAGTACACCAAGTTCGTGGATTGTTGAATATGTTTTTATGAATTACCTTCCTAAGTAAATGACATTGCCTGTGTATAGTAACTTCTATTTTGCAGTAGATGCACAGGATCGTAAAAACTTCTTGACAAAACCATTTTTAAGAAGTAGTATGTTAATTAATAATTTTGAATATCAAAATATTTGAAATTAAAAATTAAATCAGAGACAGATACAGGGAATAATTATGACATCCAGAATTGCAGGAATTGGCATTTATGTGCCGGAAACAGTAGTTACCAATCATGATCTCGCGAAGATCGTGGATACGAACGATCAGTGGATCACAGAACGGACAGGTATCCGGGAGAGAAGGATCTCTACCGGAGAGGGAACCAGGCATTTGGCGGCAAAGGCAGCCGCGTGTGCCCTTGAAAATGCAGGGGTAAAGCCGGAGGAGCTCGACCTGATCATTCTGGGTACATCAACGCCGGATCGGAACTTCCCCGGCGATGCCTGTTATGTGCAGGCAATGCTCGGAGCAAAAAATGCAGCGGCCTTTGATATTTCAGCAGCCTGCTCAGGTTTTATTTTTGCGATGAATATTGTGGAGGGCTTCTTTAAAGCCGGGATATATAAGACCGCATTGATCATCGGATCCGAGACGGTCAGCAAGGTGGTCGACTGGAGCGATCGTTCTACTTGTGTTCTGTTCGGAGACGGGGCCGGTGCTGCCGTATTGAAGGCTTCAGATACCGGAGTGATGGATATGCTCATGGGATCGGACGGAACAAAAGGGGATGCCCTGCAGTGTGAGTCGAGAACCATGGGAAATTTTCTGATCGGTAAAAAGCCGGTTTCGGGCTTTATGACGATGGATGGACAGGAGGTATTCCGATTTGCGGTAAAAAAAGTACCGGAGAGTGTGGATATCCTCTTAAAGAGGAACGGGCTGTCCGGAAAAGACATCCGCTATTATGTACTCCATCAGGCCAATGAACGAATTATCGAGGCAGTGGCAAGGAGATTAAAGGAGCCGATCGAAAAGTTTCCGATGACCATAGGAAAATACGGAAATACATCGACCGCATCCATACCGCTTTTGCTGGATGACATGCTCAAAAAGGATATGTTAGCTCCGGGAGATAAGATCATAATATCCGGATTCGGAGCAGGAATGACCTGGGGAGCCGTCTTGATGGAATGGTAGTAAATTAGATATTTATATAAAAAGGAGATAAAAACTATGTTAGAGAAAATGAAGGAATTAATTGCAGACCAATTGAGTATCGATGCGGACACGATCACAGAGGAATCTTCCTTTAAGGATGATCTAGGAGCAGATTCTCTTGATCTTTTTGAACTGGTTATGGCCCTTGAGGATGAATATTCCGTGGAGATTCCGGCCGATGATCTGC
The DNA here is from genome assembly GCA_900556965.1 of uncultured Clostridium sp. Next base: position 6,759 of record USQV01000013.1, on the reverse strand, counting down.
AGAAGCTGGCAACTGTTGGTGATGTAATGAAATATTTAAAGAGCAAGGGTGTAGAGGAGTAGGAGAAATAAAGAAATCCTTAGCATCTGCACGAAAATTATCTGGAAGAAAGAGCAGTGGAGTATGAAGACTAGAATTACAGAAATGTTGGGAATCGAGTATCCGATCATTCAGGGCGGAATGGCCTGGGTTGCAGAGCACAATCTGGCAGCGGCTGTTTCAAACGCAGGTGGTCTGGGGTTGATCGGCGGAGCCAATGCACCGGGGGAAGTAGTCCGCGAGGAGATAAGAAAAGCAAGGGAGCTTACCAATAAGCCCTTTGGAGTAAACGTCATGCTGATGAGCCCTTATGCGGATGATGTAGCCAGAGTGATTGTGGAGGAAGGCGTTAAGGTGGTGACGACCGGAGCCGGAAATCCCGGAAAATATATGAAAATGTGGAAGGCTGCCGGCATAAAAGTAATTCCGGTCGTTGCTTCCGTGGCTCTTGCCAGACTTATGGAGCAGGGCGGCGCAGATGCCGTGGTGGCAGAGGGAACAGAATCCGGAGGCCATATCGGTGAGGCAACGACAATGACACTGGTGCCTCAGGTCGCAGATGCAGTAAATATCCCGGTGATCGCAGCAGGCGGGATCGCAGACGGACGCGGGATCGCGGCAGCGTTTATGCTGGGAGCAGAGGCGGTGCAGATGGGTACCCGGTTTGTTGTTTCAAAGGAATCGATCGTTCACGAGAATTATAAGCAGAGAGTGATCAAGGCAAAGGACATTGATTCTACTGTGACAGGAAGAAGCCACGGACACCCGGTACGCTGTCTGAGAAATCAGATGACAAGGCAGTATATCGAACTGGAGGAGGAAGGAAAGAGCTTTGAGGAGCTGGAATATCTGACTCTGGGTGGATTAAGAAAGGCCGTGATGGACGGCGATATCACAAACGGCGTAGTAATGGCAGGACAAATCGCAGGTATGGTGAAAAAGGAACAGACCTGCAAAGAGATGATCGATGAAATGATGGAGCAGGCAGAAAAGCTGCTTATGAGGTAAGAAATGGGAAAGACAGCATTTATTTTTCCGGGACAGGGCGCACAATACTGCGGCATGGGACAGGATTTTTATGAAAACACAAGGACAGGAAGAAGGATCTTTGACCGGGCATCCGAGCTTTTGGGCTTTTCCGTGCCGGAGCTTGTTTTTGAAAAGAATGACCGGCTGGATATTACGGAATATACACAGGCAGCAATGGTAACGACCTGTGCGGCGATCCTTAAGGTGATGGAGGAAAATGGTTATCATGCCGATGTAACGGCGGGCTTAAGCCTCGGGGAATATGCTTCTCTGATCGCGGCGAACGCGATGTCTGTGGAGGACGCCATCCTCACGGTGAGGAAAAGAGGGATCCTTATGCAGGAGGCGGTGCCGGCCGGAATCGGTGGAATGAGTGCAGTTTTGGGGATGAATGCCGATCAGATCAATAAGATTGTGGATAACCTTGAAAATGTTCAGGTGGCAAATTATAACTGCCCCGGACAGATCGTAATTTCCGGCAAGCTGGAGGCAGTTTTGATGGCATCGGAAAAACTGAAGGAGGCCGGGGCAAAACGGGTGATCCCGCTTAACGTCAGCGGGCCGTTCCACTCCTATCTGCTTGCGGATGCAGGAAAAAAGCTGGGAGAGTTTCTGGAAAAGGTAACGCTTAAAAGACCGGAGATCCCATACGCAGCGAATGTGACGGCACAGTATGTGACGGAGGAGGACAAGATAAAGCCTCTCTTAGAAAAACAGGTTTCTTCCTCGGTAAGATGGCAGCAGAGTGTGGAATATATGATCGCTGATGGTGTAGATCGTTTCGTGGAGATCGGCCCGGGAAAGACGCTTTCTGGTTTTGTGAAGAAAATAAGCAGAGATGTGGAGATCCTTAATGTGGAAAAATTGAGTGATCTGGAGAAGCTAAAGGCTATAGGATAATTTTGGAGAGAGAAAGCTATGGATTTAAATGGAAAAGTTGCCCTTGTGACCGGAGCCAGCCGCGGGATCGGACGGGAGATCGCTTTGACGCTGGCCGGATATGGAGCCACGGTTATCGTAAATTATAACGGTTCGGAAGAAAAGGCTGAGGAAGTCGTTGATAAGATCAAAGAAGCCGGAGGAAAGGCAGAGGCGATCCGGTGCAATGTGGCAGAATTTGACAGATCGAAGGAGCTGATCGATCAGGTCATCAAGTCCTATGGAAAATTGGATATCTTAGTCAATAATGCAGGGATCACAAGGGATAATCTGATTATGAAGATGTCAGAGGCAGACTTTGATGATGTCATAGCAGTAAATTTAAAGGGCGCCTTTAACTGTATCCGTCATGCATCCCGTCAGATGCTGAAGCAGCGCGGAGGACGTATCATCAATATTTCTTCTGTGTCCGGCGTCATGGGAAATGCAGGACAGGCGAATTACTGTGCGTCAAAGGCCGGGATCATCGGTCTGACAAAATCGGTTGCCAGAGAGCTGGGAAGCCGTGGGATCACATCAAATTGTGTGGCGCCCGGATTTATAAAGACAGAGATGACGGATGTGCTTTCTGAGGACGTAAAGCAGTCGATGGGTGAGCAGATCCCATTAAAGCGTTTTGGTGAAACAAGGGATATTGCTGAGGCAGTTGCATTTCTGGCATCGGATTCCGCTTCCTATATTACGGGACAGGTACTTCAGGTAGACGGCGGAATGGCTATGTAGGGAGGAGAAGAATAGAATGAACAGAGTTGTAGTGACAGGCATGGGAGCCATTACTCCGGTCGGAAACGACGTGGAAGCATTCTGGACCGGCTTAAAAGAAAAGAAGGTCGGAATCGGGCCGATCACATATTTTGATACCGACGGCTATAAGGCAAAGCTGGCTGCCGAGGTAAAGGACTTTGACGCAAAGAAATATATGGATTCCAAGGCGGCAAGGAGAATGGAGCGCTTTTCCCAGTTTGCCGTTGCTGCAGCGAAGCAGGCTCTGGAGGATGCAAGGATCGATATGTCCGCAGAGGATCCATTCCGTGTCGGAACCTGTATCAGCTCCGGGATCGGAAGCCTTCAGGTCATTGAAAAAGAGTACGAAAAGCTCTTGGAAAAAGGGCCGGGGAGAGTTAATCCTCTTATGGTGCCCCTTATGATCAGCAACATGGCAGCAGGAAATGTTTCCATACAGTTTGGTCTTAAGGGAAAGAGCATCAATGTAGTGACCGCATGTGCATCGGGAACTCATTCCATCGGAGAGGCCATGCGGACGATCCAGCACGGAGAAGCAGAGGTAATGGTCGCAGGCGGAGCAGAAAGCTGTATCACTCCTATCGGAGTTGCAGGCTTTGCAAGTCTGACGGCACTTTCACCGTCGGAGGATCCAATGCGTGCCTCCATTCCGTTTGATGCGGAGAGAAATGGATTTGTTATGGGAGAGGGAGCCGGAGTCGTTGTACTGGAATCTCTTGAGCATGCAAAGGCGCGCGGTGCAAAGATCTATGCGGAGCTTGTCGGATATGGAGCAACCAGCGATGCCTACCACATCACGTCCCCTGCGGAGGACGGAAGCGGAGCGGCAAAGGCCATGGAATATGCCATGAAGGATGCCGGAATAAAGCCGGAGCAGCTCGATTATATAAATGCACACGGAACCTCCACACATCACAACGATCTGTTTGAGACGAAAGCAATCAAGCTGGCACTGGGAGATCATGCCTATAAGGTTAAAGTCAACTCTACGAAATCCATGATCGGGCATCTGCTAGGTGCGGCAGGCGGTGTGGAATTTATTGCCTGTGTAAAATCGATCGAGGAGGGCTTTATTCATGCAACTGCCGGATTAAAGGTGGATGATCCGGAATGCGATCTGGATTATACAAAGGGAGATGGCGTGAGCATGGAGGTAAACTGTGCGATCTCCAATTCTCTGGGATTCGGTGGACATAATGCGAGCCTGATCGTCAGAAAATTTGAGGAATAAGGAGAGCAGATGCCATGGAAATAAAGAACATTATTGAACTGATGAAGGCAGTTTCAGAAAACGGTCTCACCTGTTTTGAGCTGGAACAAGGCGATACGCGGATCACGATGAAGCGGGAGAAAAAGACGGTCCTGCAGACAGAAATGGCAGTACAGGAAATCCCTGTCTCTCTGACCTCGGAGGAAGCATCTCCCGCAGAAAATAATGTGAGTGAGAAAGCGGCCGCCATGGAGAATGTCCATTCAGACCGGATCGTTATGAGTCCTCTCGTCGGAACCTTCTATTCGTCCCCGGCTCCGGATGCCGATGATTATGTAAAGGTCGGAGATCATGTTAAAAAGGGACAGGTAATAGGAATCGTAGAAGCCATGAAGCTAATGAATGAGATCGAAAGCGATTACGACGGTGTTGTGGAGGCGATCCTTGTAAAGAACGAGGAGACCGTAGAATATGGACAGCCGCTGTTTCGGATCCGTTAAAGGCAGCAGGGAAGGAGTAAGCCATGCTTGGTATCAAAGAAATTCAGGAGATCATACCGCACCGTCATCCGTTTCTTCTCATTGATCGTATCGAGGAACTGGAGCCGGGAGTCCGTGCAGTCGGATATAAGGCAGTCACATATAATGAGCCGCAGTTTGCAGGACATTTTCCGGGGGAGCCGGTCATGCCGGGTGTACTGATCGTGGAGGCACTTGCCCAGACCGGTGCAGTAGCTATCCTCAGTGTGGAGGAGAACCGGGGAAAAACAGCATATTTTGGGGCCATGGATCATGTGAAGTTTAAAAAGAAGGTCGTTCCAGGGGACACCCTTCGTCTGGAATGTGAGATCATAAAGAAAAAGGGGCCCATGGGAGTCGGAAAAGCAACGGCAACGGTCGACGGAAAGGTCGCAGTTGTGGCAGAGCTTACATTTATGATTGGTTAGGCTGGTGAGAGAATGTTTGAGAAAATTCTGATCGCAAATCGCGGCGAGATCGCGGTAAGGATCATTCGGGCCTGCCGTGAGATGGGGATCAAGACAGTAGCGGTCTACTCGGAAGCAGACCGGGATGCGCTTCATACACTTCTCGCGGACGAGGCTATCTGTATAGGACCTGCACCATCTACGGATAGTTATCTGAATATGGAGCAGATTCTGACAGCCTGTGTGGTTATGAAAGCGGACGCCATTCATCCGGGTTTTGGATTTTTGTCGGAAAATGCCAGATTTGCGGAGCTTTGTGAGAAATGTAATATTCGGTTTATCGGCCCGTCTGCAGCGGTGATCCATAAGATGGGGAACAAGTCTGAGGCAAGAAGGACGATGATCGATGCAGGAATACCGGTAGTTCCCGGAAGCAGGGAGCCGGTATATACCGTGGAGGAAGGGCTTAAGACTGCCCGCGAGATCGGTTTTCCGGTCATGATCAAGGCCTCCAGCGGCGGAGGCGGCAAAGGGATGCGCGTTTCAAAAAGCGAGGAAGATTTTGAGTCTAATTTTCAGAATGCACAGATGGAATCCGTCAAGGGATTTTCAGATAATACCATGTATATTGAACGGTTTGTGGAGCATCCGAGGCACATTGAATTTCAGATCCTTGCAGACCGATATGGAAATGTGATCCATTTAGGAGAGAGAGATTGCTCGATCCAGAGGCGTCATCAGAAGGTGCTGGAGGAGGCTCCGTCGGCAGCGATTTCCGATGAGCTGAGAAGCAGAATGGGGGAAGTTGCCGTTCGTGCAGCCCGTGCCGTGGGCTATGAGAATGCGGGAACGATAGAATTCCTTCTTGATAAGAATAAAGAGTTTTATTTTATGGAAATGAATACAAGGATCCAGGTGGAGCATCCGGTGACGGAGGCAGTTACAGGAATGGATCTGATCAAGGAGCAGATCCGTATCGCAGACGGACAGCCCTTGAATATACGGCAGGAGGATATCCGGATATCCGGTCATGCCATTGAATGCAGGATCAACGCGGAAAATCCGGAGAAAAACTTTATGCCATGTCCGGGAACGATCCGGGAGCTTCATCTTCCGGGAGGACGCGGTGTCCGCGTAGATACGGCAATGTATAATAATTATAAAATCCCGCCGAATTACGATTCCATGCTTTTGAAGCTGATCGTGCATGACAAGGATCGGGAATCTGCCATCGCAAAAATGCGAAGCGCCCTCGGAGAACTTGTGATCGATGGAGTTACAACAAATCTTGATTTTCAGTATGAGCTGATCAATGATGCAGATTTTGAAAATGGCAATGTAGATACGGACTTTATTCCGGTTCATTTTCCGCAGTATTGCAGATAGATAGACCGGGATCCGGGAAGAAGAAAGGAGAGCCGGCATTCGTATGTTGAGGAACATGTTTAAAAAAACATATACAAAAATTAACATGGAACGTAAAGTATCGGAAACAGAAACAGAGAAGCGCAGGGCCGCAGAAGGAACTCCCGGGATCCCGGAGGGAATGTGGAGAAAATGCAACAAATGCGGAAAGCCCGTTTATGTGGAAGACGTAAGGGAAAATCATTATATATGTCCGAAATGCGGAGGTTATTTCCGCGTTCATGCGTACCGCAGGATCGAAATGATAACAGATCCGGGTTCATTTGAGGAATGGGATAAGAAAATGAGCTTCCTTAATCCGTTGAAATTCCCGGGCTATGAGCAGAAGATTGCAGCCGCCAAAGAGAAGACCGGACTGGATGAAGCCATCGTCACAGGAAAGGCATTGATCGGAGGACATCCTGCCGTGGTCGGTGTCTGTGATGCTAGATTTCTGATGAGCAGCATG
>USQV01000012.1 GCA_900556965.1 uncultured Clostridium sp. | reverse complement strand
CCTTTAAATATATCTTTTTATAGGTAGCCAGCTCGCTTCCGACCATCTCTCCGATGATCTCACTGGTTCTGTCTACCGTTGAATTTACTGCCTGAAAGTTTTCCCGGATCCGTAATACTCCCAGCGGAAGGTTTTCTGTCGAGACGAGAAGATTTTCATCAAACAGAGAGATCTGCATGCTTCCGAATCCCACATCAACGATGGCCGTCCCCAGCTGGATATTTTTATCAAATTCCTCATCCGCCGCCGCGATCGCCTTATAGCTTAAAAATCTCTGTTCGGAGTTACTGATGATCTGCACCTTAAGCCCGGTTCGGACACGGATCTGTTCAAGGACGATCTGCATATTCTTCGCCTCGCGCATCGCGCTGGTCCCGTAAGCCAGGTAGTCGGTGACCTTATAGCCATCCATGATCTCCACAAATTCTCCCAGAACGCGGCATAGCTCCTCCATCAGCTCATAGCTGATCTTTCCGTTTTTATAGGTATCGCGTCCGAGGGCGATCTCATGACGGACATGATCAAGCTTTTTCAGCCGGTTTTTTCCGGATACCTCATAGATCCCCAGCTCCAGCTCAAAGGATCCCACATCAATGGCTGCAAATATGTATCCTGCCATAGGCGCCTCCTTAATAATTGCCAAGGATCCTCATGGAAGATGCCTCCGCACGGATCCCGGTAAGGGCGTTCTGCACCGCTTCCTCACTTAAGTTTCCCTCAAAATCCACAAAGAACCGATATTCAAACGGTCTTTCCGGTATCGGTCTGGACTCGATCATCATCATGTTGAGGCCGTTAAAAATAAAATTTCCGAGAATATTGTATAAGGATCCGCTGACATGAGGGAGCTCAAAGGTGATCGTGACCTTTCCCGCCTTTTCTGCGTATACTGCGTGATGCGAGAGAATGATAAAGCGGGTGGTGTTTCCCTTTTTATCATTTATGGCAGCTGCCAGCTCCTTCAGCCCGTAAAGCCTTCCGGCCTCGCGGCTGGCGATGGCAGCTTTAGTCTTATCCCCGTCCTCCATGACCTTTTTAGCGGCAGCGGCCGTATTGACCGCACTTATCTGTCTCCATTCGCGGTGGCCGCTTAAATATTCGCTGCACTGCATCAAAGCCTGATTATGGGAATAAACCGTTTTTATATCTGAAAGCTCTGCCTGAGGGAGCCCCACAAGCATGTGTTCGATCGGTACATAGACCTCACCGACAATACATACCTGATATTTTGAGAGCAGATCATAATTGCTGATTACAAAACCGGCGGTAGAGTTTTCAATAGGAAGCACGGCATAATCCGCACGCCCTTTTTCAAGCTCCTTCATGGTATCCTCAAACTGCTCCACATGGTAGGTATCCGCTGCCTCACCAAAATACAGCTTTGTGGCGGCGTGGCTGTATGCGCCCTCTACGCCTTGGAATACGACACGCACACCGTCTCTTTTTATCTCCTTCACCAGTTTAAAATCGATCGGTGATACTTTTCCGTTCTTGCGAAGAAGCCCGTACTGGTATCGGCGGCTGATGGTCATAAGCTGGGAAAATATCTCTCTGACCGCTTCTTTATTAAATTCTCCATGGGCATATCCCTCCACCGCAGCGATCTTCTGCTTTTCCCGCTCTGCATCATAAACAGCTTTTCCCGTTGCTATTTTATATTCAGCCACATCGCCGCAGACACTCATTCTTTCCTCAAAAAGCCTTACGATCTCTTTATCGATCACATCCAGCTTATTTCTGCATTCCATCAAGTCAAGCTTCTTCATCTGTCCTTTTCTCCTGTCGATTATTTGTCGATTATTTTATTTCCTCAAGCATATCCCGGATCACTTCCCGGGTATAAGCTCCGGCATGTTTTTTATTTTCCGGATCCAGATCCCGGATGTAAAACGGTTTTCCGTAATAAACCGTCACATGGGCCGGACGGATAAACGGAAAGTGCTTTTCAAATACCTCTGCCGTATGGGACATTGCCACCGGAACCACGGGGCATCCGGATTTTTCCGCGATCTTTAGGCTTCCTTCCTTGAAGATCATCAGCTCCCGGATATCTTCATTCCGGTTTCTTGTTCCCTCCGGGAAGATCCACACGGAAATGCCGCTTTTTACCTTCTCGATCCCCTCTAAGATCATCTTAAGGCCGGCTTTGATATCCTTTCTGTCTAAAAACAGGCAGTTTACATTCTCCATCCAGCTTCTTAAAAGAGGGATCTTCCTCATCTCGGACTTGGCTACAAAGCCCATCAGCCCGGGAACCGTGGTGTAACCCACGAGGATATCAAAATAGCTTCTGTGGTTTCCCACATAGAGGACAGCTTGATCCTTAGGGATATTTTCTTCTCCCTTTACCGTGACTGTCACGCCCGCCAGACGCAGGATAAGAGAAAACACGCCCTGAACAATCTTTAAGCTCTGCACGTCCCGTTTATGCGCATCCTTTTTTCCGATCGCATTCTGGATCATTAAAAGCGGATATCCGAATATCAGGAATCCGACTACCGTTATCGCAACCATGATCAATCGTATCATTCTCATCACCTTTTCTTTCTTTTTTTTAACCTTTTTCCCGGCTTAAGTCTGCTATGTTTTCCGGAAGCCGCCAGTCAGCGTTTCAAATAACAGCCCGGCGAAAAACCAATAGGGTGCAAAATCCAGACGGATCACTCCATCCACATTAAACAGGCACCCTGAATAGTCCCACGGACAGATCTGATAAAGCCGGAGCAGGGATCCGAACAGATACTCCGCTAAAAATATCAGCACCATATCATTGATCCCGTGGCGCCATATCCGATCTCTTAAGGTAAGCTTGTCTCCGTTTTCCAGCCATCGATCCAGAAAGCTGCTGATGGGTACCAAAAGCACCCCAAGCCCATAAATCGGAAACATCAAAAGGGAAGTCCGTCCCATCAGGCATCTGTCTCCGGCCGCGATAGAGCCTGCTGCTGTATACATGATCTCCATACCCCATCCGGCAAGCCCGCATTTCATAAAATTTCTTAAAAACTCTTGTCTGTACTCTACTCTGCTCATGCTGTTAGTCTGGCAGAAAGTGGGCAGAGCTATACATATTTATTTTTCTCCCGGTCATATACATAACCGATAGAAGAAAGTGTCTTATCCACCTCCTCCTTTGAGAGCAAAAGAGCCGAACAGAGCTCCTCCATGTCCGGATAATTATCTCTAAGCTGTGTATTGATATAGCTTAAGAGCATGACCGGATCCTTCGGTACAGATGCCATAATGCCGCCCCCTTTCTGCATCCTGAAGTTTAAATTTATCTATATCTCTATCATGCCGCAAAATGTGTTTGTTGTAAACAAAAATTTGAAAATTAAGGGTCACTTGTTGAAGTCCTGTTTTCCCTATGATATACTTTATGTATTATTACTTATGTATGGGAAAGGGGAAACATTTTCTATGAAACATATCCTTCTTCTTGGAACCGGCGGTACTATCGCCTGCAAGCGCGGAGATTCCGGCCTGACTCCGCTCCTTACCGGTGATGAGCTCTTATCCTATGTGCCTGCAGCCCGTTCCTTCTGTGAAGTAGACGCAATTCAGGTTCTCAATATTGACAGTACAAATATCCACCCCAAGCACTGGCTGATGCTTTCTAAGGTGCTTGAGGAAAATTATGATAACTATGACGGCTTTGTGATCTGCCACGGAACGGACACCATGGCATATACGGCCGCTGCCATGTCTTACCTTGTTCAGCACTCCAATAAGCCTATCGTGATCACCGGCGCACAAAAGCCTATCGATCTGGATGTGACTGATGCGCGGACAAACCTTTTAGACAGCCTCCGTTTTGCATCCTGTGAACGTGCCCACGGCGTAAATATCGTTTTCGACGGCAAGGTGATCGCCGGAACAAGAGGCAAAAAGGAGCGCACAAAGAGCTACAACGCCTTTTCCAGCATCAATTTCCCGTATCTGGCTGTTATACAGGATGACCAGATCCTGTTCTATATTGATGATAAATGGCAGGATAAGGAAAATGTCCGTTTCTACCACGAATTAAACAGCCATGTGGCACTACTTAAGCTGATTCCCTCCATGGACTCCTCAATTCTGGATTACATGGCAGACCACTATGATGCGGTCGTTATCGAATCCTTCGGTGTAGGCGGACTTCCCTCCTACGAATCCGGAGATTTCTACCATTCCATCGAGAAAATGGTCGAAAATAAAAAGATCGTTGTCATGACGACCCAGGTAACTCAGGAAGGCAGTAATATGTCCGTCTATGAGGTCGGCCAGAAGATCAAAAACACCTTCGGTCTGATCGAATCCTACGACATGACTCTGGAGGCAACCGTCACGAAGCTTATGTGGATCCTCGGTCAAACCTCCGATCCGAAGCAGGTTAAGAAAATATTTTATAAGACCATCGGACACGACATTCTCTGGAATGCGGTCTCCGACTGATCCCGCCCCATTCGCAGATGCAACAAAGACCCGATCCCGATCTTGGACAAGCCAAGTTCGGAACAGGGTCTTTTTCTTTTCGCAAAGGATCGTTGAGTCGTCCCTTCATCTAGCCGTAGATCCCGTCTAAGAACGATCTGGTCTCCTTCTTTTTGGGATCCTCAAATAATTCTTCGGCCTTTCCGTATTCAACCAGCCGTCCCTCGAATACAAAGGCAACATCATCCGCGATCCTTTTTGCCTGTGCAATGTTATGGGTCACGATGACGATCGTATATTTTTTCTTAAGCTCTGTCAGCATAGCTTCTATTACTGCCGACGATCTGACATCGAGGGCCGAGCAGGGTTCGTCTAAAAGCAGAACCTCCGGCTCCACCGTCAGGGCCCGGGCGATACAAAGACGCTGCTTCTGCCCACCGGAAAGCTTTAATGCACTTTTATTCAGCTCATCCTTTACTTCTTCATAAAGTCCGGCCATCTTTAGCTTTTCTGTTACCATCTCCTTAAGCTTATTCTTATCCCGTTCTCCATAATACTTTAACGCGTAAGTCATATTCTTATAAATGGAAAAAGGAAACGGAGACGGGGTCTGAAATACAAGCCCCACCTGCTTTCTTAAGGCTTCTACCGGAATTTCCCTGATATTTTTTCCGTGGAGCAGCAGCTGTCCGAGGACCTCTGCCCCCGGCTCCTCCCACAACAGTCCGTTCATGGTCCTAAGGAGCGTTGTCTTTCCGCATCCGGAAGGGCCCATAATAGCCGTTATCCTGTTGGGATATATATTCATTGAAACATCTTTTAATATCGGCTTTCCGTCGTAGGAAACACCGATATTTTCCAGTTTTATGAGTTCTTTCATCGTTTTTCACTCCTCCTTGCATATACCGTTGCCAGCAGATTGCTGAGCAGGATGATCGCCATCATCACAAAGGCCGTTCCGTAAGCTGTATCCATCGATGTGGCTCCCTGGGCCACAAGAAGATACAGATGGAGCGGAAGGGCCATAGCCGGAGCAAACAGGCTGTCCGGCACTGCTGCATAGGCGACCGCTCCGGTAAAGATCATCGGGGCCGTAGCTCCCATGGCATAACAGCCTCCCAATATCAAGCCGGATACCAGCTCTCCCCGACAGGAGGGAAGAATGATCCTTGAGATCGTATAAAGTCTGGAGCAGCCAAGGGCATAGGAGGACTGAACGATGTGGACAGGAACCTCTCTGAAGGCCTTCTCGGCCCTGACCTCGATAAACGGAAGGATCATGATCGCCAGAGCGACGCCTGCGGAAAATATGCATCTTCCGAAATCCAGATCGCGTACAAGAAAGCTATAGGCAAAAAGCCCCAATACGATCGATGGGATCCCGGAAATACACTGGATCACAAGATGGATCCCTTCCTCCAGATACCGGTTACTGCAATAAAATACAACAAAAAGCGCTGTTGCGATGGCCGGTATCCCGCCTAATACAAGAGCGGTTCCCGTAAACATCAGGCTTCCTATGATCGCCGGGAAAATACCGCCTTCTTCGCCGAGGATCAGACCGCGCGGCGCCTCGGTCAGAAATTCCATGCTGATCGTTCCGGCGCCTCGGTAAAATACAAAGCCGAACAGAAACAGAATGACTGCACATACCAGTGCAAAGCTTATGTATGCCCATGCTTTGATCAGATTTCCAAGCCATCTCATTCTGCATCCCTCCCCTGATTTGAAACGATCCGTCTGCGGAGCATATTGATCCCTACATTAATAATAAACAATAAAAGCATCAGCACCAGACCGGCCCCGTACAGGGCATGGTAATGAGTGCTCCCGTATTCTGCGGTTCCCATTTCCAGTGCGATCACCGAGGCAATGCTCTCACTCTTTCCCAGCAGTCTCGGAAAAAGATTGGCATTTCCCATTACCATCATAACGGCCATCGTTTCCCCCATGGCACGTCCGATTGCAAGGATCATGGATAACAGGATGTTTTTCCATGAAGCGGGAAGAATGATCGTTGCGATCGCATACCACCTGCCAATCCCCAGAGCGGCCGCAGCAGCTTCATATTTTTTCTTCTCCTTCCGGATGGTCTCACTGCAGGAGGAGACCAGAAACGGGAGAAGCATAACAGCCAGCAGGATACCTGCCGCCAGTACACACGTTCCTGTGCGGACGCCCGCCTTCAGGAAAATACGGACCAGCACCTGAAGACCGATAAAGCCATAAACAACAGACGGGATTCCTGCCAGAAGATCCACAAAGGGATACAGGATGCCGCACATGCTCTCTGTAGCAACACAGGATAAAAACACAGACGCCCCGAGACCAATCCCCACCGCCAAGATCATTGCCGTAAATGAAACGTAAACAGTGGCCACGATAAAATTAAAGATTCCAAAGGCAGTCGTTCCTGTATAATCGATAGGCATCCATCGTTTTCCCAGCAAAAATTCCGAAAGACTGACCTCCTGAAACAGCGGGAGCGCCTCTTTCACGATAAAGTAGATCACAAATCCCAACGCCATGATCGAACATGCCGTGAGAAGATAAATAAGGACGGAAAACGCAGAGTCGATCTTTTTTCTCATAATTTCCTCCTGAAAAAAGCTAAAAGAGAGCAGATGGCTCATGCACCTGCTCCCTCGCTAAATAGCCTATTTTCTCAATTAGTTTGCCGGTGTGAATGCCGGAATGTAACCATTGGCTTCTGTAGCATCGTATCCTGCCTGAGAGAATACATAGTCAACGAAGGCCTGCTCAGAAGCTGTCAGCTTGTCGCCTGTTACGAACATAACCGGACGCTGGATCTTGTAGGCGTCGCTGATGATGTTCTCAACTGTCGGCTCAACGCCATCAACTTTCATTGCCTTTAATGCCTCACCCTTTGCATTGATCTTGTTGAATGCACCAAAGCCTGCATAGCCGATGCCCCACTTATCATTTGCAATGTTTGTAGCCAGCTCAGTCATGGATGCGGACTGTGTTGCGGAAGCAGTTACTTCGCTCTCACCCATAACGGCCTTCTGGAATACCTCATAAGCACCGCCGGACAGGTCACGGATATATACGTTGATCGGCTCTGCCGGAAGGGAAGCGTCTACCTTATCCCAGCTTGTGATCTCGCCTGCAAAGATCTGACGGATCATATCTGTTGTCATGTCATCCATAACGTCGCAGATCGGATTCTCAACATTTACAGATACGGTAAGAGCGTCACGAGCTACGGTAAAGCTCTGATAATCCGGGCCAAGCTTTTCTACCTCGGAATCCTTGATCGCACGTGCCAGCATACCAAAGTCTGCTGTCTTATCTACTGCTGCACTTACGCCTACTCCGGATCCGCCCGGTGCAACGTAAATAGAGATGTTTTCTGCCGGGAAGGACGCATCTACCTTATCCCATGTGACATACTTCTCGGTAAAGGAAGATGCCAGAGAGGACATGATCGGGTAAAGAGAGGTGGAACCGCAGAACAGGATCGAGGACTGGAATTTATCTTCCTGTGCTGCCTCTGTTGCGGCCTCTGTGGTAGCAGCTTCTGTTGCTGCTTCTGTTGTAGCTGCTTCTGTTGCTGCAGCTGTTGTAGCTGCCGTTGTGTTTCCGCCGCAAGCGGTCAGCATGCTTAAGGACATAGCTGCGGCAAGTACCTTTGTAAGATTTTTCTTCATTTTTAATCCTCCATAAATTAACTGATAAGCTTCGGATAGGATTATCCGCAATCAGATAAAGTATAATTCAATGATTCAAAAGAATCAAATTGTTTTTTTCAATAGCTTTGCTTAAAATCTTTGTAAAATCTATCCATAATCATGCTATACTGTAGTTGTTTCGTCAAGCGGATATTCGCAATCCGCTTTGCTGCCTATCCATAATCGAATAACTGCTGCCGCAGCAACGGAGGCTATAAATGAAAATTGATATTCCCGGCTACAAAGAGCTCGAGCTCTCCTGCCTTGTCCTTGACTATAACGGAACGATCGCCCTCGACGGCACGATTGCACCGGAAACAAAGGAGGCGATCTGCCGCCTCTCCCACACCTATTCCATCTATGTTCTGACCGCCGATACCCACGGAACCGCCGCTTCAAACTGTTGCGGACTCCCGCTTACAATACGGACATTTCCAAAGGGCTCTGCCATGGAAGCAAAGCTTAATATTGTCCGCTCCCTAGGGGCCGACCGGTGTGTGGCGATCGGAAACGGAAGAAATGACTGCCTTATGTGCAAAGAAAGCGCCCTCTCCATCGCCGTAATGGCGGAAGAAGGCGCCTGCTCTGCATTGATCGCGGCCACAGACATCTGTACCCGCTCAATCCTTGATGCTCTTGCTCTTTTAGAAAAACCAAAAAGGCTGATTGCCACCTTAAGAGGATAGCCCGAACTCTTACGGTGAGGCCGGATGGTGGCTTACTCCGCGTCTTCCTCCAGCGTATACGGAGTTACCTGATATACATAAAAATTCAGCCAGTTTGTATAAAGGGTGTTGGCCATATTTCTCCATGTCAGTGCCGGAACCGTTGAGGGATCATCGTTATCATAATAATGACACGGTAATACCGGTTTAAGCCCCCGGTCAAGATCTCTGTGATATTCACTGTCTAAGGTCATTCTGTCATATTCCGGATGTCCCTGAACAAAAATCTGGCTCCCGTCTCGGTTCATTATAAGAAATACGCCAGCCTCCTCGGAGCGGGCAAGGATCCGAAGCTCGGGATGCTTCAGGATATCCTCCTCCCGGACTTCGGTATAACGGGAATGCGGACAGTTAAAGTAATCATCAAAGCTTCGCATCAGCGGTACTTTTCTGTCTAAGGTCGTATGTCTGTAGATTCCGGAAAGCTTTTCTGCCCTTAAATGCTTCTGTATTCCATAGTGGTAATATAACCCGGCCTGAGCTCCCCAGCATAGATGCAGCGTTGAGGTCACATGAGTCTTGCTCCACTCCATGATCCTTGTTAACTCCTCCCAGTAGTTTACCTGCTCAAATTCCATCAGCTCCACCGGCGCTCCTGTGATGATCATTCCATCATAGCGGCGTTTTTTTATGTCCTCAAACGTAACATAAAACTTGTTCAAATGGCTGGCCGACGTGTGGGTGGACTCGTGGGTGGACATGGTCATATATGTGCATTCTACCTGCAGCGGTGTATTGGATAATGCCCGCAAAAGCTGTGTCTCCGTATCCTCCTTGAGCGGCATAAGGTTCAATATCAGGATCTCAAGGGGGCGGATATCCTGACTTGCCGCCCTGCTTTCATCCATAATAAATACATTTTCACTTTCCAATATTGCCCGTGCGGGCAGATCATTCTGAATTTTAATCGGCATTGCTTTCTTCTCCTGTCATCCTCAGAAAATCCGCTTCCGAAATGATCGGCACTCCCAATTCCTTTGCCTTCTTATTCTTCGACGAATTTGATGTCACCTCGTTGTTGATCAAATAGCTGGTCTTTGCGGTTACAGATCCGGTAGCCTTTCCGCCCCGGGCTTCAATATATTCCTGCAGCTCCTTGCGGTTTGCAAAATGCTCCACTGAGCCCGTGATCACGAAGGTTTTGCCCTCTAAGCTCCGATCTGTGCTTTCTGTATTTTCATTTTCAAAGGTCAGATCCTCCAGCAGATGATCCAACACTTTATTATTCTCATCTGACTTAAAATATCCGACCCACGCATCCGCCAGAACGGCTCCGATGCCATCTATGGCACAAAGCTCCTCTCTGTCTGCCTTTCTCATGGCATCCAGATCAAATTTAAAGTGTCGGCATATCATTTTTGCGTTTGCGAGTCCGATCCCGGCGATCCCCAGTCCGAATATCAGTCGGGGAAGCGTCGTATGGGAGGATGTTTTGGCAGCTGCGATCAGGTTTTCGTAGGATTTCTGCCCAAAGCCCTCCATCCCGACGATTTCCTCTTTATGTCTGTCCAGATGGAAAATATCATCATATTCATGGATAAAACCGGCGGCAATAAATTTCTCCAGCGTCATTTCTGACAATCCGTCAATATTCAGCGCATCCCGGCTTACGAACAGATCAAAGCTTTTTATCCTCTTAGCCTGACATTCCGGATTAGTGCAATAAAGAGCCTTGACATCATTGACACTTCGTATCTCCGTCCTACCTCCACACACCGGACATGTTTGGGGAATGTCCCGTACACCGCTTCTCGTAAGATTTTCTGCGATCTGCGGAATGATCATGTTGGCCTTATAGACGGTGATTCTGTCTCCGGCTCCAAGTTTAAGCCCTTCCATAATACTGATATTGTGGACACTTGCCCGGCTCACGGTAGTCCCCTCAAGCTCCACCGGCTCAAATACAGCGACCGGATTAATAAGCCCTGTCCGCGATGCACTCCATTCTATATAGGAAAGAGTTGTTTCCTGCAATTCATCGGCCCATTTAAATGCAATGGAATCCTTCGGAAATTTTGCCGTTCTTCCTAAAGACATTCCGTAAGCAATATCATCGTATAAAAGTACCAGTCCATCTGATGGAATGTCATTATCTTCGATCCGTTTCGCGAACCCGGCCACTGCCTCCGAAAGATTTTCCGCGGTCACTTCAACAAATTCGACGGTTTCAAAGCCGAGGCCGGACAGCCAGATAAACTGCTCTTTTCTGGAATTATGAAAATCGATGCCATCTGCCTGCACCAGAGAAAACTCCATAAAACGAACATTTCTCTCTGCTGTGATCTTGCTGTTTAGCTGACGGACCGAGCCACTGCACAGATTTCTCGGATTTTTATATCTGGCATCTACGTCATCAATGGACTCATTAAGCTTCTTAAAGTCAGAATAAGTGATCACCGCCTCTCCCCGCAGTATCAGCCTGTCTTTATATGGGATCGACATGGGAAGATTAACAAACGTTCTTGCATTGGCTGTTATGACCTCACCGATCTCTCCGTTTCCTCTGGTAACTGCTTTGGAAAGTGTTCCGTTTTCGTATGTGAGTACCACAGTCAGACCATCCATCTTCGGCATGAAAATGTCAAGCAGTACGACGTCCGGTTCTTTGTCGCGGATGATACTGTAGATATCATTTCCGTTTCCGGTCTGCCCGATCAGTTCAAGCGTGTCATCCTGTTTTATGACGTTCCCAAGCATTTCCTGCATGCGTTCGTTATCATCCGCGATGGCAATGTTGATCTTTTCCATAAAGCTCTCCTTTGCAAAAACTCATAGTCTTTCCGGAATTTCACTGCATCCGTTTTCTTCTGAACTTTTTCCAATCACACAGACATTATAATTTTATTTTTTCGCCTTTTCAATATATTTCCCGTAAATTTTTGAAAATTCGATCGACATTTTCCGTAAAAATTCGGGAGTTTGTAACAATTTCAACCAAATTAACGCATA
>USQV01000011.1 GCA_900556965.1 uncultured Clostridium sp. | reverse complement strand
ATGTGGATCGCAGATGGATGGAAAGATTACGAAGTTATTGACTGCTCCTGTGGAGAGAAGCTGGAACGGTGGGGTAAATATATCCTGCTCCGTCCAGATCCCCAGGTGATCTGGGATACAGAAAAAAACGCCCCACAGTGGAAGAAATTAAACGGACATTACCATAGAAGTGCCAAGGGCGGCGGCGAATGGGAATTTTTCAGCCTCCCGGAGCAGTGGAGTATCCACTACAAGGAGCTTACCTTCCAGTTAAAGCCCTTCAGCTTTAAGCACACCGGACTTTTCCCGGAGCAGGCTGCCAACTGGGACTGGTTCGGAGAAAAGATCCAAAACGCAGGACGTCCCATCAAGGTTTTAAACCTCTTTGCCTACACCGGAGGGGCAACGCTGGCTGCCGCAAAGGCCGGAGCCTCCGTAACTCATGTTGATGCCTCAAAGGGCATGGTCGGATGGGCAAAGGAAAATGCAAGATCCAGCGGGCTGGAGAATGCTCCGATCCGCTGGATCATTGATGACTGTGTCAAATTTGTCGAGCGTGAGATCCGCCGAGGAAACCACTACGATGCCATCATTATGGATCCCCCCTCCTATGGCCGCGGGCCGAAGGGCGAGATCTGGAAGATCGAGGATGCGATCTTCCCATTAGTCAAGCTCTGTGCGAAGCTTTTGTCCGATGATCCGTTGTTTTTCCTTATTAACTCTTATACCACCGGACTGGCTCCCTCCGTTCTTACCTACATGCTGGGCTGCACGGTCAAAAAGCAGTTTGGCGGCATTGTAAACTCCGATGAGATCGGTCTTCCGGTATCTGCCTCCGGCCTCGTACTTCCCTGCGGTGCGTCCGGCAGGTGGGAGGCACAGGAATTGTAAATGCCTGCCTCCTTTTTCTAAAATTTTCGCCATGTCTCCCGGTTAAACAGAAGGAGCAGCGGGAATATCTCGAGACGCCCCGCCAGCATGTCAAATATCAGGACAAGCTTTGAAAAGTCAGAAAATAATCCGAAATTCTGCGTCGGCCCCACAAGCTCAAGACCGGGGCCGATGTTGTTGAGGGTTGCCGCTACAGCAGTAAAGTTTGTTACCAGAGCAAATTCGTCTAAACCGATCAGCAGCGTAGAGGCGGCAAAGATCAGGATATAGGCGGCAATAAACGCATGCAGCGTCCTTAACACCTCATGCTCTACCACTCTCCCCTCAAATTTGATCCTCCTTACCATCTTTGGATGAAGCGTAAGGGACAGCTCTCTTGTCACCGATCGGAACATAAGGAGTGCTCTGGATACCTTGATCCCTCCGCCTGTACTGCCCGCACAGGCGCCGATAAACATTAACATCACAAGGATCATCTTAGGGATCGACGGCCAGAGATCAAAATCCACCGTGGCAAAGCCGGTCGTTGTTATGACGGAGCCCACCTGAAACGCCGCATGGTGGAATGCCATTCCAAATGACGGAAACATGCCGCGGATAAACACGGTGATAATCAGGGTCGAGGCGGCTATGATCCCGAGATACCATCTGGCCTCCTCGCATTGAAACGCTTCCTTCGGACGTTTCATTGAGAGCAGGAAATATACGTTAAAGTTCACACCGAATAAGATCATAAAGATCGTAATGACAGACTGCAGATATACCGAGTATCCGGCAATGCTGTCATTTTTTATTCCAAAGCCTCCGGTACCTGCTGTACCGAACATCGTACAGAGCGCATCAAAAAGCGGCATTCTGCCGACCAGCAAAAGCACCAATTCCACTATAGAAAGCAGAATATAAAGGCCATATAGGATCTTGGCTGTCGACTGTACCTTGGGCACCAGCTTGCTCACCGACGGTCCCGGGCTCTCCGCCTTCATCAGGTTCATGTGGTAACCGCCTCCGGTCAGGGGGAGAAGGCATAAAAGGAAGACAAGGACTCCCATTCCTCCGATCCAGTGAGTAAAGCTCCGCCAGAATAAAATACAGTGGGGAAGACCTTCCACCTCGGGAAGGATACTTGCACCTGTTGTTGTAAATCCGGATACTGTCTCAAATAAGGCATCAATAATGCCGGGGATCGTACCGGATAACACAAAGGGGAGTGCTCCCACGATACTCATGATGATCCAGCAGAGAGCCACTGTTACACAGCCCTCCCTCGCATAGAAAACTTTATTTTTGGGCTGTTTTCTCACAAGAAGCAGACCGACTGCTGCACTGAATACGATAACAGCTGCAAATACCACCCCGCTTTTTTCTTTATAGAGTGCTGCCACCACCACAGAAGGGATCATAAGCACAGCTTCCACGTTGAGGATCCAGCCGATGATATAAAAGATCATAGAATAGTTCATGGAGCCGCTCCTTTAGTTTTTCAATATATCGCGGATATCGCGAAGCCCACGGTGTGTCGTAACAACAATTACCGTATCACCGACCCGGATCTTGTTTTGCCCACGCGGCGTAAGGATCGTTCCATTCCGGTTGATACAGCAGATCAACAGATTATCCCTGATATTCAGATCCATTAACGGCACACCGGTCACGCTGGACTCCTCCTTGATCGAAAACTCCAGAGCCTCCGCACGTCCGTCCAAAATCTTATAAAGAGTTTCCACGTTGCTGCCGATGGAATTCTGGCGGGCACGGACATACTGAAGGATATAGTCAGCCGTAAGATACTTCGGATAGATCAGACTGTCGATATCGAAGCTGTCGATCACATCGTTGAAGGCGATCTTATTGACCTTGGCGATCAGCTTGGCGTTGGAGTGCCTCTTTGCAAACAGGGAGAGGAAGATATTCTCCTCGTCGATGCCGGTAAGGGCTACCATGGAATCCGCATACGTAAGCCCTTCCTCGATCAGAAGGTTCTGATCGCTGGCATCTCCGTTAATGATATCCGCTCCCGGAAGTATCTCATTTAAGTAATCGCAGCGCTCCTTCTTCTGCTCAATGATCCGCACACGGAAGCCGATCTTTAACAGATCCAGTGCCAGATAATGGGCGATCGTTCCTCCTCCGATTATCAGGGAGTTTTTAACATGCTTCGTTCGCACACCGATCTTTTCAAAAAACTGTGCCGTACTCTGGAGAGAGCCTACGATCGAAAGGATATCCTCATCCTGAAGGACAAAGCTTCCGTTAGGTATAGCTACCTCCGTATCCCGCTCTACTGCACAGATCAGTACGTCTGTCTTTAGGCGGTTCATATTTTCCATAATGGATCTTCCGCCTAAGCCCATCTCTTTTTTAAGGCGGAATCTAAGAAGCTCTACCCGGCCCTTGGCAAAGGTATCGATCTTGATGGCTGACGGGAATTTTAAAAGCTTAAGGATCTCCCGCGCGGCAGTGAGCTCCGGGTTGATGATCATGGATATCCCCAGCTGTTCCTGAATAAAACGGATCTCCTGACTGTAAAGCGGGTTCCTGACTCTGGCGATCGTCTGGCATTTTCCGCTTTTCTTCGCCATAAGGCAGCACAGGAGATTGAGCTCGTCCTCTCCCGTTACCGCAATGAAAAGATCTGCATTTTCCACGCCTGCTTCCTGCTGGATACTGAAGCTGGCTCCGTTTCCCACGATCCCCAATGCATCAAAACGGTTGGAGGCCTCCTCCACCTTCTTTGCAGACAGATCCACCATTACAAGATCATGGTCTTCCACACTAAGGCGCTCCGCAAGGCTCGTTCCCACCTTGCCGCAGCCGACAATTATTATTTTCATGGCATAGTTCCCTTTTCAGAAATAGTATACAAGCTATTATACTATTTTCGCCCGGAATCTACAATACCTGCGTTAAAAAGAAAACAGCCCGTGCCGACCCGTCAGCTCGGGCGGCAGGAGCTGTCTTTACGATCAGAACAAGCCGTACGGTCAAAAGGAACTGTACGGTCAGAAGAAGCTGTACGGTCGGGTTTTGCCTCTCCGGCAGAACACCCCCGACAGCCGGAACAGCCCGAACAGCCGCAGCAGCCTTTTCCCTGTTTCTTCTGTCTTCTTTTGTACCACATTGCCGTTAAGACAGCTCCTGCGATCACGATGATAAGGATCCAATCCCCGATATTCATGATATATTTCCCCCCCCGTAAATTAAAATTACAGCTTATCTCATTTTTGCCCAATTATAAGACGGCTCCCTGCAAAAGTCAACCAGCTAAAAACACATGCCAAAATGTAAAGAACTACTTGAATTTCACGGCGTTACGGCATACAATCATCTTATGCTGTAAATTAAATATACAATCAGGAGGCTTTTACTATGGGCATCAATTACAATCCGGAAACTCTGCAGATGATCGCAGACCTTTCCAATGCTAAAGCGCCGTCAGGCTTTGAGGATGAGACGATCCTTGCAGCAAGAAAACACATCGGTGAGGGATATTCCACCGAGGAAGACTGCATGAGAAACTTTTATATGTACCGCAATAAAAATACAGGAAACAAGCCTGTATTCATGCTGGATGCACACGGAGATGAGGTAGGCTTTATGGTTCACTCCATCCGTCCCAACGGTACACTGCGCTTTGTTTCTCTCGGAGGCTGGAACGTAGGCTCCCTCGCATCCTCCAAGGTTCTTGTCCGCAATTCCGAGGGACGCTATCTTCCGGGAATCATCGCGGCAAAGCCGGTTCACTTCATGACAGAAGCAGAGAAAGCATCTGCCGGTGCTGCCAGCATTTCCTCCCTTTCTATCGATATCGGAGCGGTAGATGCAAAGGATGCAGTTGAAAACTTCAAGATCCGTATCGGAGAGCCGATCGTTCCGGACGTAACAATGGAATACGACAGTGAGCATGATCTTATGTTCGGTAAGGCCTTTGACTGCCGGATCGGCTGTGCTGCTCTGATCGAGGCGCTGCACCGCTTAAAGGATGAGGATCTGGACGTGGATCTTGTAGGCGTGCTTTCTTCCCAGGAGGAGGTCGGTGAACGCGGAATGAAGGTTGCCGTTAACCATGTTAAGCCGCAGATCGCTATCTGCTTCGAGGGATGCCCGGCAGACGATACCTTCACCGAGCCCTATGCGATCCAGACCGCTTTCAAGAAAGGGCCTATGCTCCGCTTTATGGATAAATCCGTCATCTGTGCTCCGAGATATCAGCGTTTTGCCCTTGACCTTGCAGAGAAAAAGGGACTCCCGATACAGGCCTCGGTAAGAGAAGGCGGCGGAAACAACGGTGCCATCGTACAGACCTCTCTGGACGGCATTCCGGCAATCGTTGTCGGTGTTCCGGTCCGCTACATCCACACGATCCACGGAATTACCTCCTACTATGATTTTGAGGCTACTGTCCGCTTAGCGGTAGAGCTTGTAAAATCGATGAATGCAGAGATCATCAAGAGCTTCTAATCGATCCGGAATTTTTTTCCAGCATTTTTACTCTTTGTCCGTTATAATTTTCTCCCGTGGGGTCATAATAAGACCATCGCGTCAGTTTAGAACCGTCCCATCGGCAGAGCGCCGGTAAATGGCTTCTGCACCGGCGCGTCTAAAAAACAAAGGTGGTGAAATTATGCTGAATCAGGGTAAAAATGACTGCATCCAGTGCTCGATCCACAACTGCGTACACCATGCCGGTACTGTGGACTACTGCACCTTAGAAAAGATCCATGTCGGAACGCACGAGGCGGATCCGAAAATGAAGGAATGTACCGACTGTGATTCCTTCCAGTACAAAATGTCTTAAGGGATCTCTTTAACACGAAGGGCGCCGCAAAACTGGCTATCCTATTGGATATGCCAGACTTGCAGCGCCCCTTTAGTATGTTTACTTCATGGTACTCATCCCGCCTCCGACTCCCTGAACCTGCCATAAATATGTCTGATAAGCTGATGCCAGCTCCAGCTTTGCCGTATTTAAGGCTGCTTTACCGGAAAGCCATCCGGCTTCCCCGGTTAGATATCCGTTTTTGGATAACATTCCGGCTGACTGCTTCTTACAAACGGTATCCCATTCCTGTTGGGCTGCCGAAAAGGAGCTTTGGGCTGCCTCGTATTTTGAGAGAGTATTCTGCAGATCTTCATAAGCTGCCCTGAGGTTGATCTCGGCATTCTCTGCCGCCTCACGGATCCGCTCCTTTTTCAATTCACGGTTATCTGTTCCCTTGACCTTTGAGAGCATCTCACTTGCCCAAGTCGGATCATTGCTGATGGCTGTTTCCAGATCATTCTCCACGGAAACGGCACGGATCGCTTCCAGATCCGGCTCAGGAACTGTGCCGATCTTTACATTCTCCTGACCGGACAGTCCCAAAAGCGTCAGCAGCTCCTCCTTTCGCTGTCTCTGCTGCTCCTTCATGGAGGCAAGAGAGTTTTTCTTTTTTTCCAGCTCTCCTGCCTTTGTCTCTAACTCCGTGTCCTTGATGAGTCCTGCGGCACGCTTTTTACAGGCTGCGTCATAATCGGCCTGCAGGGCCTCCAGACTTTTTTCCTCTGCGGCAACGTTCTCCTTCATTTGGTTATAAGAATACATCAGATTCTGTGCCGATGCGGTCAGCGTATCTGCCATATCCTCCATGTTCTTTTCCTGACCGGAGGAATTCATCCGATTGATCGTCGACTGCACCTGTGCCATAGAACGGCGGATGCTCTTTGCGTTGCTCTCATATAAGGCCTGCATATCAGTATCGCCGTCATCCTTATAGGAATCGGCCATCTTCATCAGCTCCTCATATTCCGTTTTTAACGTTTCATGCATCTTTTCATAAGGTGCACTCTGAAGGCTCTGGGCCTCTGCACTCTGAAGATAGGAAAAGTTTCCTTTTTTGATCCACTCCCGCAGATCCCCATACTCGATCGTGGTAACAGCCGACTGACTGTTTTCTGTATTCTCCGCAGCAAGGGCGGTCATGCCTCCATTGCTTACGATAGAAGCGGTAAGTACAAATCCGGTGAGTATCCCCGTTAACGCTCTGTTCCATTTCTTCATTTTTTTTCATCTCCCGCCTTATGATGCCGAAGCGAGCCCTGCGATTGCCCAGTCATACGTTAATTTTGCGGTCAGAAGCTCAAGTCTTGCCGTTTCCAATTCCGTTTTAGCAGACAGGCAGGCTGCTTCCTGCTTTTCATACGTTTTCTTTGTGATGACTCCGGCTGAAAGCTTAAGCTCTGCTGCCGCCCGTTCCTTTTCTGAAAGCTCATAGGCCGTCTTAGCCTGCTCATAGCTGTCCTTAGTAAGAAGCAGGCTGTTGTAGGTGTTTCTGACATTTGCCGCTACGGTATCCTCCTGATTCTTCAGCGTATTCGTATAGGTGATCTTATTATTTTCTGACTGCGAATTGGAAAGCCGCTGTCTGGTGATCCTGACACTGTAGTTATTGGTGACTGCCGTTTTGATATCTGCCTCGATATCAATAGACGATAGGGAGGAAAGATCTATCTCCGGCAGAGTCCCGAGCTCCACCTCCGAATCGGCACTCCAGCCCAGAAGGATCAGAAGCTGCTTTTTTGTCTTATCCAGACTGGTTTCTGCGGACCTGAGGGATGCCTTTGCTTTCGTAACCGTCTCTGCTGCCGTGTCAACACCGGAAGAAAGGGCCATACCGGCTGCCACCTTTGTTTTTGCCTGTTCATAAGCTGTTTCTGCCTGTGTTACGGAGCTCTCTAACGTTTTCAAGGCTTCTTTCCCACTGTAATATGAGATCATCAGCTTCTGTGCCTGCTGCACAAGGTTTTTTTCCGTCTGTTCATAGCCAAGACGCTTGATCTCCCCGTCATCCACGTTTTTATCTCCCTGCTCGATCAGATTCTCCGCTGAGATCTCACCGTTTAGAGCCGAGGAGATCTGGGACGCATAGCCGTCACTGACATCATCTGGATAGGAGATCCGTTGGGTAACCTCGTCTGCCGACTCATAATATTCCTTTGAGATCTCCGTACTCGTTTTGCCTCTGTATTCCTGATAATCCCGAGCATTCTGGCGTACCGTCGTATTATATTCGTGGATCAGCTCTGAGATCTCCTCATATTCCAGCTTGTTATCTTTAAGAGAAGCCCACTTTTCTTCTGTGTACGCAAACTCCGGGCTGACAGCTAAGGCCTTAAGGGGCGCCGTGCTGAGCACGAACGCCATGGCAAAAAGCCCTGCAATTTTCCATCGTTTCATTTTCTATGACCTCCCTTTCTTACTATATGTCTAACACCTTCCGCTCTTTTTTGCCGTTCATGATGGCATAATATACCGGAAGGATAAATAATGCCACTAAGATACCTGCCGTAAGTCCGCCGATATTTACAACGGCCAGACCCTTTGTCGTGGATGCGCTGCTTCCGTTTGAAAGCATCATCGGGATCATGGAAAGGATCGTGGTGGAGCTGGTCATTAGGATCGGGCGTAAACGCGTTGCTCCGGCCTCCACAAGCGCCGTCTTAAGATCCATCGTCATCCGGTACTGGTTTACGGTATCCACATAGAGGATACCATTGTTTACGACGGTACCGATCAGTACAAGAAAGCCTAAAATAGAAGTCATGCTGATGGTGGTTCCCGTTAACTTTAAGAGCCCAAAGGAACCGACCAGACTAAAGGGAATCGTAGTCATGACCATAAAGGAAAACTTCGGTGATTCAAACTGCGCTGCCATAACCACAAAGACTAAAAATACGGCAACTGCAATGGCATTATAGAGGGAAGAAAACTCCTCCGCCATCATCCGATCCATCGAATTTGTTCCGATCGTTACGCCGTTTGGCAGATTCGGTGCAACCACCTCATTATCCAGCAGAGTTTTAACATTTCCGTTGACATAATCTGCCGATACCGTTACCTCATACGACTTATCTGTCTTGGAGATGGAGGACGGGTTATCCTTAAATTCGACATCAGCCACATCGGAAAGCGAAACACTCTTGCCGCTTCCGGTCGTCAGCAGCATGTTCTTGACCTGCTCGACCGTGCGGTACATGCCCTCCGGATATTCCGCATTTACGCTGACCTCATTGCCGTCGATCGTAAGCGTTGCGATCTTCGCTCCATCCAGCATGTATTTAACCTGCTGTCCGATGGAGGAGGCGGTCAAGCCCTCTGCGGAGGCTGCCACCTGATCGACATTGATGGATACGACCGGCGCTGTGTTTTCCACATCCGAATGAACATTTTTCACATCGTCACGAGCCACCATGGCAGTTACGATCTTGTCCGCGGCCTCTTTTACGGTGTCGTAATCGCTTCCGCTTAAGATCACCTCGTAGCCGCGGCGTCTTCCCATAAAGCTCATGGAGGCAGAGGCCTCGACCTCGATGGTACAGTTCTCAAGTCCTGCCATCTCATCTTCCCACTGCTCTACGATCTCATCCGTGCTCATCCTTCGATCATCCTTCAGATAGGCGCTGACCGTTCCGCTGCTGCCGTTATAACGGAGCATATAGGATTCCACGTCCTCATGGCTCTTTACGATCTCCTCCACCTGATTGACGATATCATCGGCCTTGGAATCGAGAAGTCCCGGACGCGTGGTGATGTTCACGGAGATCGTTCCGTTGTCATCTGAGGTCATCAGCTCGCTCTGCATACCGCTGGCCAAGAAAAAGGTTGCCAAAACCAACCCGATCGAGCCCAGCATGACGATCACCTTATGCTTAAGGATACCCGGAAGCACCTTACGGTAGAGTGCCTGTAAAAGCCTCATCAGACCGGATAAGGGCGCATGCTCCCTTTCCTTTGGCTTGTATAACATATAGGTAAGAGGAACGACGGTGATCGCAGAAAGGAGGGATGCGCTCATACAGAATACGATCGTCCAGCCGAGAGGGGTAAACATCTGTCCGCTCATGCCGCTTATGGTCGTCAGCGGAAGGAATACAACACAGGTCGTAAGTGTTGAGCCAAGAACCGACATGGCGACTACGCCGGAGCCGTCGAGGGCCGCCTTCGCGTATTCCACAAAGCCGCGCTCCTCCATCTTATCGATCGCCCTGAAGCAGCTCTCTAAAACAACGATGGAGTTATCCACCATCATGCCGACGCCAAGAACGAGAGCGCTCATGGTGATAACGTTAAGCGTAAAGCCTACCCGGGTCATCAGGATCAGGGATACAAGGATCGAGGTCGGGATCGAGCTTCCGACGATCAGGGATGCCTTAAAATCTCCAAAGAAAAGCCAGATAATGACCATGGATATGATGACCGCTAATACCATCGTTTCCGCAACGTCAAGAAGGGATTCCTTGATGCTCTCAGAGCTGTCCCGGGCGATCTCGATATGAAGCTTTGGATCAGCGGCCTCCAGCGTTTCCACCGCCTCTTTAACATCGGAAGAAAGCTTCATCGCAGAGCTGCTCTGTTTTTTTGATACCGAGAGGGAGATTGTCTCCTGTCCGTTATAACGGGAGATGCCGCCCATATTTTTCTCAGCCGTGTATACCTCTGCGATATCCTCCAGATATACGATCTTTCCGCTCTGGGTCGTGATCGGCACCTTCAGAAGATCGTCCAGTGTTGACGCCTTTACTGAGGTGGTGACTGAGAGAGAAAGATCCCCGTATTCCGCATCACCGGAAGGATAAGAAAGGTCGGCAGAGGCCATAGCACTCGTGATCTGGTTCATGGTCACCTTATACTGCTTCATCTTTACCGGATCCAGCTCAACCTTGATATATTCGGAGGAGCCGCCTCGGGATTCCACCTGAGCCACCGTAGAGAGCTGCTCAAATACCGGTGTCACATTCTGATCCACGTAATCGTAAAGATCCTCCTGAGTGTCATGAGAGATCGACAGCATGATGTCGTCTCCGCCGTTCATGTTCATCTCCATGACGCTGGTGCTGCAATCCTCCGGAAGACCGCGGATGCTGTTTAAGGAACGGGTCAGCTCATTATAAGCCTCATCCATATCTGCATCGTAATCATATTCCAGCATGATCATGGCATTCCCCTCGTTAGAGGTGGAGGACATGCTCTTTACTCCCTCCAGCTGGCTTACCTGATCTTCTATGGGCTTTGTTACCAGCTCATCCATATCCTCCGGAGCCGCACCGGAATAGGAGGCCCGTACAATTAGCATGGGCTGGTCTGTGTCAGGCATCTGCTCAAGGGTGGCACTGAACACAGAGGAGATACCGAACACAAGAATACAGAGCAGTGCTAAGATCGTCGTCACCGGACGTTTTAATACATATCTCGTAAGTCCCATAATCAGCCCTCCTGTGATGCGGCGCTGCTATCCGCGGCTGGCGCTCCTGCCAACTGGATGTCCGCTCCCTCATACAGATTGCTGCTCCAGGTGCTTACCACAAGATCACCTTCAGAAAGCCCTCCGGTTACTTCCACATTATCATCATCATTGATACCGACCTCGATCGATACCTTTTTTGCTTTTCCGTCTTCATAAACATAGACGTAGGCTTTCCCGCCGCCATAATAAACGGCGTTCACCGGGATCGTCATGACATTCTCGGCCTTTCCCGTGGTAACGCAAAGCTTTACGGTACTGCCCGTCGCCGCATTCTCTGCATCGGCAAGCTGAGCCTCGATCTTAAAAAGCCCTGTCGCATCATCCACCATCGTGCTGATCTCATCGATCACGGCCTCATATGTATTTCCGCTCTTTTCCACCGTCATTGTGTCTCCGGCTTCCATATTTTCCAGCATTCTCTGTGTGACATAAAAAGTCACCTTTTTCTCTCCCTCACCGGAGATGACACAGAGCTCTCCGTTCATATTTACTCTGTCGTAGACCTCTGCCGAGCAGCTTTCCACTTTTCCGGATATCGGTGCGGTCACACTGCTGTAGCTGACCTGCTGGTCGTAGGAGGTTTTTGCCGATTTATATTGGAGCTCAGCCGATCTCACCGCATTCGTATACTGCTCATATTCCTGCTCCGATAAATCCCCTCCGTCATACAGGATCTTCATCCTTGCGAGATCGCTCTGGGCTTTCTCAAGATTCATGGAAGCAGAATCCAGAGAATTTTTAACGCTTGCGACCTGCTCCGTGTCGATCGTAAAAAGCACCTGTCCTGCCGTGACGGTATCTCCGGCCTTCACATTGACTGCCGTAACGTCTCCGGAGGCCTTTGCATATACATGGACCACATCATCCGGCTCAATCGTTCCGGTCAGCTCTGTTGTCAGATAGATGTTTCCGGTCTTCGGCTCACTCGCCTGCACCACCGTGCTCTGAACAGCCTGCTCCATCT
>USQV01000010.1 GCA_900556965.1 uncultured Clostridium sp. | reverse complement strand
TCTTTCCGATCTCCGTATCCATTCCCACCGCCGTAACGATCCCTTCTCCGTGCCCTGCAGTCACATTAGTAGACATATAGGCCATATTTTTCCGGTCTCCTAAGGGCGTGTCTTTCCCGGCAAGAAATTCCGCGTCTTTTTTTGCCGGCTCCGCCTCTCCGGTCAGGGCAGACTCCTCAATCTGCATATTTTCCGTGATGATCAGCCTCAGATCAGCCGGAACCTGTCTTCCGGCCTCCAGAAGGACACGGTCTCCCATCACCAGCTCTGCGGCATCCACGGTCTGTTCTATCCCTTCCCGTCTTACCACAGCCTTCAGCCGGGTCATCTTTTCCAAGGCATCCAGCGCTTTTTTTGCTTTTCCCTCCTGTATCATCCCGACTGCTGTATTAAGGATAACTACTGCCGCGATAATACAGGCGTCTGCCAGCTCTCCTAAAAGGACAGAGATCCCCCCTGCCGCCGCCAGAACATACAGGAACGGATCCGCAAGCTGGGAAAAGAGCCGGGATAAGAAGGATGGCCCGGGCCATTTTTCTACCTCATTCGGCCCAAAGCTTTGCCGACGTTTATTCACTACATCGCGTGAGAGCCCTCCGTAAGCCTCTGCCTCCAATATCCTTTTTGTTTCTGCCGCCGTCTTTTCCTCAAACAAAATAACTCCCTCCTTTCCTGTCTGCTGTCACCAGCGTATGAAAAAAAGAGGGAGTTTATGTTTTTTTTAATTAAAGCATTGTATGATCGCCTGCAGGGTCTTTGTGCCGTTATATTCGTTGACATCCGGATAATAGATGATGTCGATCGTATTTTTCCCGTCCAGCTCCTCCATAAAGCGATCGGCATCCCCAAACCACAGACCATCCATCGTAAAGCCGCTCTCCGTGACCAAACTCAGCCGGACAGTATTCCTGTTTCTTCCGAGAATGCGGGTACTGCGGATCGTGATCCCCTTCTGGGCAAATTTCGGCTTTTCATTGCCCTGCCCAAAGGGTTCAAGAAGCTTTAGCTCCTCCACCACCTGTTCGCTGACGTATTCCAACGGCATCGGGACATCGATCCAGAGCTTTGGGATAAAATCCTCCTCCGTCAGCTTTGCATTTTCGTTGAGACGCCGGCGAAATTCGTCAATGTCCTTTTTTTCGATGGAAAGCCCTGCCGCCATGGGATGGCCTCCGAATTTCGGAAGAAGCTCTGCAACCTCAGTAAGCCCCTTAAACATGTTGTACTGTTCAATCGAGCGTCCTGAGCCCTTTACTATCTGCTCACCGTCTGTCAGGACGATCGCCGGTTTATGAAAATACTCTCTGACACGGCCGGCGATGATCCCGGCAAGGGATTCATGGCATTCCGGCAGATATACAACCAAAACGCGGTCTGAGCTGTACTTTTCCTCCACCTGCCGGATGGCAGCTTCTTCGCCTGCCTTCGTCATATCCTTTCTTATATCGTTTAAAGCCTTAAGCTGCTCTGCCAGCTGCTCCGCCTTTTCGTCACTGTCGGCCAGAAGAAGTCGAAGCGCCAGCTTTGCCGTCTGCAGCCTGCCGCCCGCATTCAGGCACGGCCCGATCACAAAGCCGATGTGATAGGCACTTAAAGAGGCCGGATCGAGATCGTTTTTTTCTATCAACTTTCTAAGTCCCGGATTCTTTGTCGCTGCGATCTGCTTAAGCCCATACTTTACGATCAGACGGTTTTCATCCTGAAGCCTCATGACGTCACCCACCGTCGCGATCGCCGCAAATTCCAGAAGCTCCTTCCATTCTGCCTTTGGGATCCCGGCGTACTCATACAGCGTTTCCAGAAGCTTATAAACTACGACTGCCCCGCATATCTCCTTAAAGGGATAGGCATCTCCTTCCTGCTTCGGATTAACGATGGCATCCGCCATGGGGAGCACCTGCCCAGAGGCTCCGATGGGAACCTCATGATGATCGGTCACGATCACCGTCATTTTCGCTCTTTTTGCCTCCGCGATCTCAGAGGCAGCGGCAATCCCATTATCACAGGTGATGATCGTATCGATCTGATCCTTTTCTGCCTGACGGATAATGGACATATTGATCCCATAGCCATCCCGGATCCTGTCCGGTATCTCATAATCTATGATACTGTTTTCCGAATATATTCTCTGCTTTTTTTCTATCTCCCGGCACACCCTGTTTAAGCCCGTATAGAGAAGATAGGTCGAGCATACGCCGTCGATATCGTAATCTCCGATGATCCGGATTCGCTTTCCGCTCCTTATTTTTTCCATAAGGAGCCCGGCGGCCTTTTCCATGTCCCGCATCAGCCTTCCGTCATACATATCCTCCGGCGTCCCGTACAGATACCGATACATCCCTTCCTCTGTCTCGATCCCTCTGTTTCTCATGATGCGGACAGATACCGGGCTCACGCCTAAGCGGGCAGCCAGACCGTTAAAATCTGCTCTTTTCGTATAAAGCATCCAGATCTCTTTCTTTTTTTTCTGCTGCATATCCTGCCCTCCCATTTCACATCCCGGGGATCATTTTGCATTGTAGGCGGCTCCGTTTTTTCTGAGCCATTCCCGGCGTACTTTATAATCGGGAAGTGTCTGCTCCACGATTGCCCAGAACGCTTTGCTGTGATTCATTTCGCGCCGGTGCGCCAGCTCATGGACGACCAGATAATCGATGATCTCCTCCGGCATCTCCACAAGCCGCCAGTTGAAATTCAGATTTCCGGCCGCGCTGCAGCTTCCCCATCTGGTTTTCTGCTCGCGGATTGTGATCCTGCCGTAGGTCACTCCCATTATCTCCGCATATTCCCTGCATTTCCGCTCAAATATCTTTTTAGCGAGCTCGATGCCCTGTCTTTTTTCCTCTGCCGTATACTGTGGGCACTTTTTCCTATTTTCTTCCAGCTCTGACCGTTTTTTCCGGATCCATTCCCGGTGGTTTTCCACAAAACGATCTGTTTCCTCTGTCCGCATCCTCTGGGGCGCCCGCACGGTCAGCTCCCCGTTTTGCCCCACCTGCAAAGACACGGTCTTTCTGTTGGAGCGGATCAGCTCATACGTAAAGCTAAGTGTTTTTCTCTGTCCCATCCTGATCCTCACCTTAATGGCATATTCTCGCGCCTTGCGCGGTCGATAGCCTTTTTTATAGAGCAAAAAAGCTCTGTAACCTTTCGATTACAGAGCCTTTTCAAAAGCGCGCCAGAGAAGATTCGAACTCCCGACACTACGGTCCGTAGCCGTATGCTCTATCCAGCTGAGCTACTGACGCACACTGAGCAATTTGTTTCACTCGCTCAACGAAACATAGTTTACTACATATATCTTCATCTGTCAACACTTTTTTCATTTATTTTTTTTAATAATTTTTCTCCGGGTTTACCAGATCTCCGGCTTCACATCCTTCGGAAGCGGATTCGGATATACCTCACCATCCAGCTCCTCGATCCAGTCCTGATGGGCTTTCTCAAGCAGCTTGGGATCCATAAGAAGCTCAGCGCCGGTAGCCGCCATGACCTTTGCCGCCGCAAGCATGCCCTTATGAGCGATCGTAGACTTACCCTGAGCAACTGCCTGCCATGAATGAAGCGCCGTTCCTGCCGCATAGCAGTTCACATTCACCTGACCTGTCGGAACTACCCAGCTGACATCACCAACATCTGTAGATCCGCCGCCGCCAAAGGTAAACTTGCGGTCAAGCACAAAGTCAAGAAGGGGCATATCCAAAAGCTCACGCCGCTTTGATTTGCCGCCGATTGCTGCCAGCATATCCTTTAAGCCCTCTTTGTCCAGCTCTGTCGTGACCTCTTGGAATTTCTTCGCATAGGCAAGCTCCTCCTCCGTATAGCCGATCGGGATATAATGCCTGAGGTTCTCATCCATGAGCTCCTCTAACGTGTTATTCTTGATGACGTTAGAATATGCTGCGACCTGACGGATATCCACCGTCGTTCCGGTGATCAGTGCGGCTCCCTTTGCGATATCGCAGATCCGCTCATAAAGCTTTTTCACCTGCGTTACCTTCGGAGCACGGATCGCATAAAGGATCTGCGCCTCGGCCGGGATCACGTTCGGAGCAATACCGCCGGAATTTGTGATAGCGCCGTGGACTCTTGCCGCATCCATCATGTGCTCTCTCAGATAGTTGACGCCGATATCCATGATCTCAACTGCATCTAAAGCAGATCGTCCAAGCTCCGGAGCGCCTGCCGCATGGGAGGAGATTCCGTGGAAGGTGAAGAATACGCGGAAATTGGCGAGGAATTTGTCTTCGCCCATGGTCTTATTTGTGTCACTGGGATGCCAGGTTATCGCCGCATCGCAGTCTCCGAAAAGGCCGTCGCGGACGAGGTATGCCTTTCCGCCTGCATTTTCTTCGGCCGGACAGCCATAGTAGCGGATCGTTCCCGGAAGCTTATGCTCCTCCATATAGGTCTTTAACGCATCCACCGCTGCCACAGAGGCCATTCCGAGAAGATGATGGCCGCAGCCATGACCGTTTGTCTTTCCGGCGATCGGGCAATGCACAGTATTATCCGCTTCCTGCTGAAGACTGGATAACGCATCAAATTCACCGAGGAAAGCAAGAACCGGTTTCCCGCTTCCATATTCCGCGATAAATGCTGTTTCTTCCCCTGCCAGATCTGCACGGACGGAAAAGCCTCTCGACTTTAAATACTCCTGCTGGGCTTTTGAGGAATCATACTCCTGGAAACGCGGCTCCGCATATCCCCAGATCTCATCACTCAGATCTGTGTAGGCCTTTTTTCTCTCATCGATCAAAGTGCCAAGTTCTTCTCTGAAATCTTTTCCCATAATTTGACCTGCCTTTCATTTTTGTGGATATCACTATTTTATCTGACAATATGATAGCACAAACCCAGATTTTTCTCAATCTTTATTTCATCGGGCTGCATCTGTGGCAGGCAACAAAATGTCCCGGTTCCGCTTCAACAAGCTCCGGCCGCTTTTCCCGGCAGATATCGGAGGCATAGCGGCACCGGTTAATAAAGCGGCAGCCCTCCGGCGGATCGATGGGGCTTGGAAGCTCGCCCTCAAGACGGATTCTCTCCTTCTTCTCCTCCACCTGCGGATCCGGGATCGGGATCGCAGATAAGAGGGCCTGAGTATACGGATGAAGGGGATTCTTATAAAGAGAATCCGAGTCCGTCAATTCCGCCACTGTTCCCAGGTACATAACGGCAACACGGTCTGAAATATGCTTTACCATAGCCAGATCATGGGCAATGAACAAATAGGTCAGCCCTTTTTCCTTCTGAAGGCGGATCAGAAGATTTACGATCTGGGCCTGTATCGATACGTCCAGTGCGGAGATTGGCTCATCGCATACGATAAATTCCGGCTCCACGGCAAGAGCTCTGGCAATTCCGATCCTCTGGCGCTGACCGCCGGAAAACTCATGGATATATCTTGTCGCATGCTCGGCATTAAGACCTACCGTTTCCAGAAGCTCCTCTACTTTTTTTCTCTCCTCATCACGGCTTCCACACATTTTATGGGCCCGAAGTCCTTCCGCAATGATATCTCCCACCTTCATTTTCGGATCCAGAGAGGAATAGGGATCCTGGAAAATGATCTGAACCTCTTTGGTGAAATTCTTTTTTTCTTCTCCTCTGAGGCCATGGACATCCTTTCCTTTATAGAGCACTGTTCCGTCTGTCCTTCCATAGATGCCCATGCAGGTACGCCCGCAGGTCGTCTTGCCGCAGCCGGACTCTCCCACGATCCCCAGTGTCTCTCCCTTGTTTACATAAAAGGAAACGTCATCCACCGCCTTCAGTGTTCCTTTTCCAGCCGCAAAATACTTTTTCAGGTGGCTGACTTCCAAAATTTTTTCTCCGTTTTTCATATCGACAACCTCCTGTTATTCTTCCGTATATCCCGCCATCGGATGATACAGCCAGCAATGAGCCGTATGTCCGTCTTCAAACTCAAATTCCGGCGGTTCACTCTTTTGGCAGATCTTCATGCAATGACTGCAGCGTGTGGAAAATGCACAGCCGGTAGGAGGGTTGATCATGTCGGGCGGTGTTCCCTCGATCGACTCCAGCACCTGATCCTCCTCCGAATCCAGTCTCGGGACTGCACGCAAAAGTGCCTTCGTGTACGGATGTCTGGGATGATAAAAGATATCGTAATTGCTTCCGTTTTCCACTACCTTGCCGGCATACATAACAACAATCCTTTTTGCGATATCGGCAACGATGCCAAGATCATGGGTGATCATGATGACTGCCATGCCAAATTCCTTCTGAAGATTTTTAAGAAGCTCGATGATATCAGCCTGAATGGTAACATCCAGTGCCGTTGTCGGCTCATCTGCAATCAAAAGCCTCGGCTGACATGCCAAAGCGATCGCGATCATTGCTCTCTGACGCATACCGCCGGAAAATTCATGGGGATACTGCTTCAGGCGCTTTGCAGGATTCGGGATCCCCACAAGGGTCAACAGACGCTCTGCCTCCGCATAAGCCTCCTCCTTTTTCATATCCGTATGGATCTGAAGCTTTTCCGCGATCTGCCGTCCGATAGTCAACGTAGGATTTAATGCTGCCAGCGCATCCTGAAACACGATCGAGCATTCTTTTCCCCTGTAGCTTTCCCATTCCTGACGGGTCTGCTCCAGAATATTTTTTCCGTCAAACAGGATCTGACTGCCTTCCTTGATCTCACCAGGAGGGGTCTGGATAAGACCCATGATCGTCTTTGCCGTCACGGATTTTCCACAGCCGGATTCTCCGACGATGGCCACGGACTCACCCTCGCCTACAAAAAAGGATACGCCGCGCACGGACTTTACTTCCCCTGCATAGCTGTGATATGAGACCTTTAAGTCCTTCACTTCCAGAATATTTTTCATTTTTCTCCTCCTATTTGTGCAAGCGTGGATCCAGCGCATACTGAAGCGTATCACCCAGAATATTAAGGCATAATACGGTCAGCAGGATGAACACACCGGGGATCAGTGCCAGAAGGGGATCATACAGGATATACTGCTGGGCATTCTGAAGCATGCTGCCCCAAGATGATTTGGGGAGAGCCACTCCATAGCCCAAAAAGCTTAACGCAGATTCATCCAGAATGGCACCGGCAATACTTAAGGAAGCCGCCACGATGATCTGGGTTATCATATTCGGAACAATATGTCTTACGATGATCCTTGCATGACCGACGCCTAAGGCTCTGGCCGCGATCACAAAATCCCTCTCCTTCAATGTCAGCGTCTGGGCGCGGACGATCCTCGCCACTCCGGTCCATGAGAACAGAGCCAGCATGAGTACGAGAGTTATCATATTGTTTGGCACAAAAGAGAAAATTACAATTATCATAAGGAGGCTCGGAACCGACTGGAACATATCCACGATCCTCATAAGTAAAACATCTGTTTTTCCACCGGCATAGCCGCTGACTGCACCGACAAGGGTTCCTGCAAATACGGAAACGATCATTGTCGCAAAGCCCACCAGAAGGGAAACACGGCTGCCGTAAAGAACGCGGGTAAAGGAATCGCGTCCAAGCTCATCCGTTCCGAACCAGTGCTCTGCACTGGGCCCTGCCATTTTATTCATCACATCCATATTGTCCGGGTCCTGCGGACAGAAGGGAGCAAAAATTGCAGCGACAAGGATAATGCACAGAATGATCAGGCAGAGCAACGCCATTTTATTTTCTGAAAACGCCTTTTTCAGATTCTGTTTCAATCCGCGGTCATAATCGGCCTGGGTTTTCCGGATCTCCTTTTCTGCTTTGCAGAATTCCTCTGCCTTCAGCGCGGCCTGATTTAAGGGGGTCAACATTTTTGCCATTGCTTTACTCCTTTCCCTGTTTGATTCTCGGATCTGCAAAGCCATACAGAATATCCGCCATGAAGTTGCCGAGCAGCAGGATCGTACATGAGAACATGGTGATTCCCATTATCATCGGATAATCCCTATTGTTGATGGCAGACATTCCGAGGGTGCCGAGTCCCGGCCATGCAAAAATGGATTCTACGATAAAGGAGCCTGTAACAAGTGTTCCTAAACGGGAACCGACAACAGTAATGACCGGAAGCATACAATTCTTTAGCACCTGTCCGTACATGATCCCTCTCTGGGAAATGCCCTTGGATACAGCCGTCAGGACATATTCCTCCTCCATCTGGGTGATGGTATTTGAACGGATATAACGGACAAATACAGCCATATTGTTAAGGCTTAAAACGATAGCCGGCATGATTCCATGACGGATGACATCCAGTGCCGAATTGACGCCTATCGTCCGCATTCCGGAGGATGGCAAAAGCTTAAGCTGCATGGAAAAAATGATGATCAGCATAATGCCCAGCCAGAAGGCAGGTACCGATATTCCTAAATACGTCAGTCCGCTTATGATATTGTCCGCCAGCTTGTTTTTATGGGTTCCGGCAATCAGCCCCAGAGGGATCGCCACGATCAGTGAGATCAAAAGGGAAGCCCCCATCAGACCGGCGGTGCATGGAAGCTTCTCCACGATCTGATCCAGCACCGGCTGCTTATTATTGATCGACATGCCGAGGTTTCCATGGGCCAGCTTTTCAGCCCAGCTTACATACTGCTCCACCACGTTGCCGTCCAAGCCTAAGGATTCCCGCATTCTCGCCAGCTCCTCGTCCGTCATCTTATGTCCTGTTGCTCCCGGGGTCATGTAGATATACAGCGGATCGCCCGGTGCAAAGTAGATGATCGAGAAGGAAAAAACGGAAACCAGGATCCATACAAACACCATTTGCAGTAATCGTTTTCCAATAAATTTTTTCACAGGTATCTCCTTTCTCATGTTTACTGAGATAAACAAATACCGCCTCTCTGCTGTTTCAGGAAGGCGGTATTCTTTCATTCTTACTTAAAAGAATTACTCAATCGTTAATTTTGTATAGTCCTCAAAGATCGGGGTTCTCTTGATCGCATCTGCTCCCTTAACATTGGAAGTAGTAACAAACACATAGTTCGGATATGCGATCGGATAGCAGGTATACTCATCTCTTGTCATTTCCTGAATCTTCTTGCAGAGCTCTTTACGCTCAGCCTCATCAAATACAGTACGTGATTCCTTCCATAAATCTGCCAGCTCATCGCTGATTCCAAGGTTAACACCCCATGTTCCGTTATACATACCGGAAACGACCTCGTCCGGGTCACCTACTGCTGCGTATCCGTTCAGATAAAGCTCATAATCGCTGTCTGTTCCGAATACCTTCTCAAAGAATCCGGAGGACTCAAGCGGGATAACATCCAGATTGATTCCAACGTTCTTTAACTGCTGCTGGATGATCTGGGCTGTTTCCTTCATGTATACACGCTCGGAGTTGAAGTAAAGTGTCATTGTCTTTCCTTCGAGTCCGGCTTCCTTAACAAGCTCCTTTGCCTTCTCGATATCCTGTGTGTAGCCCTCGATCGTACTGTCATAGAATGTGTTTACGTTACTGAAGCAGGTATTTGCCGGCTCAGCCATGCCTGTTCCGTAAGCGCCTGCAATGATCTCCTCGCGGTTCATTGCAGCAAAGATAGCCTGAACGACTCTCGGATCCTCAAAGGTCGGGCAGAACTTGTTTACACCCATAATGTTTACACGGCCTTCCGGATATTTAACAACTGTGTAGTTGGAATCAGCAGCGTACTTCTCAACGGCCGGAGCGCTTGCCAGCTCCATGAAGTTTACTTCGCCGTTCATAAGAGCAACCTCCTGAGCGGAAAGATCAGAAATGATCTTGAAGGTCACTGTGTCGATAGACGGAGCGCCTAAGTAGTAATCTTCATTCTTTTCAAGAAGGAGGTATTGATCCTGCTTGAATTCAGCAACCTTATAGGAACCGGAGCCGATACCGGACATATTTGCCTCAAGGCCTACGATGCTTGTGTTTCCTTCAAATACATGCTTCGGGATAAGCTCTAAGCTTCCAAGAAGATCAGGGTAGGAAACGGAAGCTACCGGCAGAGTGATCTTAACAGTAAGATCGTCAACCTTTTCGTAAGCAACCTTCTCATCGTTGATGATAACAGCGTTTGTGTTGGATGCACCATTATTGGTGTCTGCACAAACATCCATTGTATAGATCATATCATCAGCTGTAATCGGCTCGCCGTCATGCCACTTTAAGCCATCTCTTAATTTAACCGTGATCTCTTTACCATCCTCAGAAACATTGTAGGACTCAGCAAGATAATATCTTGTCTCGTTTACGTCGATCACATAGAGCGGATCATAGATCGGATTTAACATGATCGCACCCTCTTTGTAGCTCTCAAGAAGCGGATTCAGGTTTGCAACACAGCTTGCGCTCGGGATAATAAGATTTGTCGGAGCTT
Organism: uncultured Clostridium sp.; assembly: GCA_900556965.1. The sequence continues at coordinate 2,018 of USQV01000010.1, read as the reverse complement.
TCTCTGCAGTTGCTGCTGTAGTTTCTTCTGCCTTCTCTGTTTCTTTCGCTGCCTCTGTCTGAGCTGCTGTTGCTGCTGTTGTTTCAGCAGTCTTAGACCCGCCGCAGGCTGTAATAGAAGCTGCTACCATGGCTACTCCCACGATCAGGTTAATAAGCCTCTTTCTCATAAATAAATACCTCCAAAATTTCAACTATCGCTATATCTCCATAGCTGGACTTTTCAAAACCGAACGTTGCCTATTGTACTGATAATTCCAGCAAAAGTCCAATTGATTTTTCAAATAATATGGCAGTGTATTATTTATAATAACTATGTGGATTTTATATAAAATTTTAAAAATAGGGACATATAAGGGAATTGTGTTTGAATTGTATAGAAATGTATGTTTAAAACAAAAAGCCTGTAGATACGAACTACAAGCTTTTTAACATGCCGGCGACCGGACTTGAACCGGTACGGGGTTGCCCCCGAGGGATTTTAAGTCCCTTGCGTCTGCCTATTCCGCCACGCCGGCATCTGCAATAACCTTTCGGTTACAATGGGGCCTATAGGGCTCGAACCTATGACCCTCTGCTTGTAAGGCAGATGCTCTCCCAGCTGAGCTAAGACCCCATTTCGTCTTCCTTCGTGTTTTTTGTTTCACGCTTTCGACTTTGACAGTATAAACGATACAAAAGAAAATGTCAATACTTTTTTTATAGAAATTTTCTTATCTTTTTTTCCTATTGTGTGATATACTATTATTGATGTTTACAGCGGAGGGTTTCATGTATCATTTTATTGTAAATCCCAGCGCAGGTGCGGGCAGAGGTTATCGGATCTGGAAGAAGCTGGAAAGACAACTGGAAAATGACGGTCAGGAATACAGAGTCTTTTTTACGGAGAATCCGGGAGATGCGGCTGATATCGCAAAAGCCCTGACTTCAGATAAGAAGGATCCGAAAATTCTTGTAGTCGCAGGAGGAGAGGGAACATATAATGAAGTCCTGAACGGTGTTTCCTTTAAAGGGATGCTAACCCTCGGTTATGTTCCTGCCGGCTTTAGGAATGCCCTGTCTAAGGGCTTTCAGTCTTACCGTAAGGTTGGGCGGCAGGCTAAGAGGATCCTTCATCCTAAATATTATGATATTCTTGATTATGGTGTCATCACCTTCGGAGACGAGGTGATCACAAGCAGAAGATTTGCCGGCAGATGCGGGATCGGTCTGGATGCGGCCATCTGTCATAACCTTCTGTGCTGCCCGGTAAGGCAGAAGATGAGCCGGTTTCATTTAAACGGCTTTCTGAAATTTATGCTTGGACTAAAGCAATTGATACTGGCACGCCCTGTAAAGGGTTACATGATCATAGACGGTGTCAGAAGGCTGGAATTCAGCCATATTTATTTTTTAACCTTCCGTGTCAACGGACTGGGAAAAGGAAGAAAAAAGAAACAGAATGCAGAGAGCAGCGGAAAGCTTACGGTATATGTGGCGAACAGCTCCGTAAAACGCAGAATGTTTCCGGCACTTCTTAATATTATCACGGGAAACCGAAAACGGGAGCCGGGAGTTTCTGTTTATGAGTGCAGTGAGGCTTCCGTCCACCTTGAACGTCCTTTGGCTGTTCATGTAGACGGGGAGAGCTGTATGTGCCAGCGTGACATGGAGATCCGGTGTATTCCCGGAAGGATCAGGATGATCGGTTCCTGACAAAGAGATTGAAAGCCGTGATATCGGCAGAATGGAGAAAATTATGAGGATCGGACAGGGATACGATGTGCACCGCCTGACAGAGGGACGGAAGCTGATACTCGGAGGAGTTGAGATCCCTTATGAAAAAGGGCTTCTCGGACATTCCGATGCAGACGTACTGATCCATGCAATTATGGATGCACTTTTAGGTGCCGCGGCACTTGGAGATATAGGAAAGCATTTTCCAGATACAGATGATGCTTACAAGGGCATATCAAGCATTAAGCTTTTAGAGGAAGTTGGTGTGCTTCTTGATAAGAATAATTATATAATCGAGAATAT